>JAQCGA010000181.1 GCA_027619145.1 bacterium
GCTCGACGCCCCAACCCCATTGCTCCCAGGCCAAAAAACAAGGCCGCGCCAATCAGACCCACATGCAACCCAGACACAGCCAGAACATGGTTCACCCCACAACGTCGAAACGCCTCCTTCACATCTTCCGGTACACCGCGCTTCTCCCCCAGAAGCACCCCCTTCAATAACCCTGCCGGTGCCCCAGACAGGTTGTTGTCCACCGCCGCGCGTACGCCTCGACGTACCGGAAGGACCACCGTATTCCAGAGCAACGTACCCCCACCGACTCGCACAGCCAGGACCTGGTCTGCCCGGTACACACTGGCCACGGCATACACCCCATTCTGCGCCAGGAAATTTCGATAATCGAAAGCGCCCGGATTCCGCGCCGGATCTGGCCGTAGAAGCCGCACGCGCAACCGGACACCATCTCCATACTCCAGATCGGGTAGCAGCTTCCGGAACCGAATCAACGCGAGACCTTGAACCCGGTATGGCCGCCCCTCAACCAGAACCTTCCGAACATCCACGTACACTCTCAGATCCTTCCCTACCTCCTCTGGCTCCCGCACAACCTCTGCCCACACCTCGACCTCTTCTTCCAGCCCCGTAAAGTGCACCAGGTGAGTTGCCGGTAAATCTTCCGTAACCGCTTCGTAGCGCAAAATGCCCAGCGTACACACCAGCAAGCCCAGCAGCAGGCCAACCTGTTTTTCAAGGCGCTGGAACCGAAACACCACACAAACTGCCAGAAACAGAATCGAAGATGCGCACAGCAGCGTACTCACAGACAGGCTCCAGCGGCACCCACCTAAAATACCCAGACCATACAGCCCTGCCGCTGCCAGCGCGGGTCTCCGCATATCTCCTCCATGGTAGATCGTATGATTCTATGCACCTCCTCTTCGAATAAGGCAAAACCCGTACCGTCCTTACAAAGCCGCCCAGGACTGCAAAAACACGCATCTCTACAGGGAACAGCCTGTTCAAACGATGAAACAATCCGTTTCGATCCAGGTGCTCATTTGCGCCCAATAAGTCATTGACAATCAGTTTTTGAGTTGGTATATTCAGAAAAATATATTGTATTCAAATGTTTGCTTTTGGGGTAGGTTAGCACAACCGGAGAAACCTGGTGCCGCTCTTGTCAAACATCACGCTGGGGCGATACATACCAGGGCATTCGCTGCTCCACCAGCTGGACCCTCGCGTCAAAATTCTCGGAACCGCCGCTCTCCTCACCGCTCTGCTGGCAGGAGGTTCAGGCCTGGTTCTGGCGAGCTTCCTCCTCCTGGTGGGGGTAGCAGGGAAAAGAAGCGGCTTTCCATTTCACTTACAGGCCGGCAACCTCAGGCCGCTCGCACCCATTCTCGTGTTGACCTTTGCACTGAATGCCCTGATGACTCCAGGCACCGTGGTTTACGCGCTCCCTTTTGCAGACATTACCCACGAAGGCCTTGTCCGCGGCCTATTCCTGGCTGGCCGGTTTTGTGCTGTGGTGCTCACAACTTCGCTCTTTACCTTTACAACTTCACCTCTGGAGCTGGCCGACGGTCTCGAACGCCTGTTGCGTCCGTTTCGATGCTTTGGTTTTCCGGCCCACGAACTTGCAATGACAACAACCATCGCCCTCCGTTTTGTGCCCCTCCTGGTAGATGAAGCAGACCGGCTGCGCAAATCTCAGCTCGCTCGAGGCGCAGACTTTGGGGGTGGCCCCATCCGCAGGGTTCGAAGCCTGCTCCCTCTCTTGCTCCCTCTATTCATATCTGCCTTCGGCCGCGCAGATCGCCTGGCAGTTGCAATGGAATCCCGCTGTTATCGCGGTGGTCTTGGGCGTTCGCAGTTTCGGGTTCTCACAATGGACACCAAAGATCGTTTTGCCCTTTGCGGGTTTTTCCTTCTTTCTGGCCTGGTCGCAAGCGCTGGTTCTTTTTGACTTTACAGGCATGAAACGCAACCTTCGCCTCCTGCTCGAATACGACGGCACCGCATTTAAAGGCTGGCAGGTTCAACCAGACCAGCGCACCGTCCAGGGCGAATTGGAAAATGCCCTGCAAAAGCTACTCCGCCACCCTATTCGAACGGTTGCCGCTGGGCGTACAGATGCGGGCGTACATGCCCGGGGCCAGGTGGCCAATTTCCACACTGCCAATCCGCTTGAAATCGGGCGTATTGCAAAAGCACTCAACAGCCTTCTTCCTCCAGATGTGGTTGTCCGCCGGGCAGACGAAGTGCCGCAAGCATTCAATTCCCGGTGGGACGCCCGGCGTCGAGCATACAGTTACCAGATTGAACACGTGCGTGGAGCCATAGACAGAAGCTTCGTCTGGTGGGTGCGCGCCAGCCTCAATACAACAGCCATGCAAGAAGCCACACAACGGCTTTTGGGTCTCCACGACTTCACATCGTTCTGCGTGGCGGCGTCTGAAAAAGAGAACAGGTTGTGCCACGTTTTTTCCTGCAATCTGGACAAACAGGAAAACGGATTTCGAATTTCGATTGAGGCCAATCGCTTTTTACGGGCCATGGTTCGAGGAATTGTGGGCACACTCATTCAGGTAGGCCGCGGGACCCTGCGCCCAGAAGACCTTACCATCATTCTGGAAGCCCGAGACAGACAGTGCGCGGGGCCCAATGCCCCACCCCAGGGTTTGTTCTTAGAACACGTCTACTACGAGGTCCCACCTGGAGGTTAAATGGTGTGGCGCAGCCAGCCGATTGCAATCTTACTGTTACTCCTGGTAATAACAGCTTGCCTTCAGGCCCAGGAAAAGGCTTCCCCGAAAATCCCGGCAGAGGCAACCAGAGATCCCATTACCACTTCTCGCCGCAACGCAATTGTAAAAGCGATTGAAAAAGTGGCCCCCTCCGTTGTGGGCGTAACAACAACCACAGTAGAAGAATATCAGGTTCGATACCCGCACCCTTTCTGGGAATACTTTTATTATCCCGGCGTGCTCCAGGAAAAACGCCCCAGCATTGGATCCGGTTTTGTCATCCGTGAAGACGGCTATATTCTTACAAATCACCACGTCGTAGAAGGCGCTCAAGAAATCACCGTTACGTTTGCAGACGGGCGCAGCTTCAACGTGGAAGATGTGCGTAAAGATGTTATGGTGGACCGGCAAATGGACCTGGCCGTGATACGGATCAACGCCAGAGATTTGCCGGTGGTGGAACTGGGCGACCCGGAAGATGTGATTATTGGCGAATGGGCAATTGCGCTGGGAAATCCTTTCGGCCTTCTCATCGAAGACCCAAAGCCCACCGTGACGGTGGGCGTAATTAGCGCCGTCAACCGCAACTTCCGCCTGGAACAGAACGAAGGTGGGCATATCTACCAGGATATGATCCAGACCGACGCGTCTATCAACCCCGGAAACAGCGGGGGGCCGCTCGTCAACAGCATAGGGCAGGTCATTGGAACCAATACGTTCATCCTGTCCAAAAGCGGAGGCTCCCTGGGCATCGGATTTGCCATTCCGATCCACAGAGCAGCAGAAGTGGCCCGGAAGCTCATTGAAGGGGGTAGCCAGGAATTCTGGACAGGCTTCTGGCTACACGCGAACCTCACCCCCTGGCTTGCCCACGCCCTGGGTCTGGCCTCATCTTCCGGAGCGCTGATTACCCGCGTAGAAGATAACAGCCCGGCCTCGCGTGCAAAACTCAGCCCGGGGGATCTGGTCATTCGGGTAAATTCGCGTCGAGTCCGCAGCGATGAAGATGTTGCTGAGGCCTTTCGGAATGGCCGCGTCGGAGAAGTTTTCACCGTTCAAATCCTCCGAGGACGGCGACAGTTCGATACTCGACTGGTTCTGGAACAAGCACCTCTCAACCAGTAAACACCTCCTTCACCGGACGTTTTACGGAGATAAAACCGGCTATACCTTGCGCACGATCCTGCCACAGTTCCGCAAGGCACCTACAAAACGCAATCGGAGAGATCCGTTATGCAAAAAAAAGCTGCAGTACCCAGCATGGTCACCATCTGTAATATCGGTTGCGGCTTTCTTGCAATTTATTATGCTTCACAAGGGAAACTGCTCCCGGCAGCCTGGTTGATCGTCATTGCCGGATTTCTGGATGCCTTCGATGGCAAACTGGCCCGGATGATAGACTCCCCCAGTCCATTTGGCATGCAGTTCGACTCTCTGGCAGATATTTGTTCGTTCGGGGTAGCACCAGCAACACTCATGCTGAAGTATTACGAAGGCATTGGTGCATCCACCTGGCTCCCTTTTGCAGCCTGCTTTCTCTTCTTGCTGTGTGGAGCCGTGCGGCTTGCCCGGTTCAACCTCCAGGCCAAAGGCCCAGAAAAAGACGACTTTACCGGACTACCTATTCCCTCTGCGGCCGCAGCTCTTGCGGCCTATATTGTCTTCACCCAGCGCGTATGGGAGAGCAATCACGAACCCCAGGTAGCCATTACCCTTACCGCATTGCTTTCTTTTCTGATGGTCAGCCACTTCGAATACCCTGCCTTCCCCAAATTCACCATTGGAACCTACAGAGACCGTGCCAGGCTGGGCATTGCCCTTACGGCCTTAATTCTAGTTGTCCTGTTTACAGACGAAGCCTTCTTCCCCATTGCGCTTGCCTTTGCCCTCTCGGGCGTTGTCAGGTGGTTGATTCACGTGGTCACAGACCGAGAAGTGGCCGACATCCGAAACTAATTTCATACCCCGGGGGATTGAAAAGCGATGGGAAAGAAAAGCATCGGTTTCCTCATCGTTGCGGCCTTTGTAGGAATCTTAGCCGGAAATATTGCAGGTGCTGTACTGGGCGTTGTATTTGAAAGCCTGGGGCTTGAAAACAATGTGGTACAAAAAGTCCTGGTAGATGCCCTGGTAGAATACGAATTCTACCCCATGCGCCTCAACCTGATTATTATGACCATAACGTTCGGATTTTCGCTTAATTTCAGCGTACTCAGCCTGCTGGGCATTGGCACGGCCTGGTACTATGTCAAATATTCCTATTGAAACGAAACTCCCTGCTGGTTCGCGTATTATGTGAAGGAGGTGACCGCAATGCTGGGTGGAATTGGAACCTGGGAGATTCTTCTGATATTCCTGGTAATCCTGCTGATGTTCGGAGCCAAACGAATCCCTGAAATTGCCAAAGGTCTGGGCAAAGGGATCACGGAGTTCAAAAAAGCAGTTCGAGACGTACAGGACGAAATTCAGACCGGTGTAGAAGATACGCCGCCGTCGGATCAGGCGCAAAATACACAGCCGTCCAACAAAGCAGACAAGGAAAAAACCGCACAATCGTAAAGTGGGGAGGCAGGGTGGAAGCATCTACAAGGCCGCTGAACACGTGGCCTGCACTCGAACTGCGTGAGGCCATTCGGTCCGGACAAACGACCTCACGAGCGGCCACAGAGGCGGTCTTTAAGTGCATCCAGGACAAAGATGGGCAAATTAACGCCTACATTACCCTGGATGAAGCTGGCGCATTCGATAAAGCCGACGAGGTAGACCGGAAAATTGCTGCGGGTGAA
The DNA here is from genome assembly GCA_027619145.1 of bacterium. The sequence continues at coordinate 5,486 of JAQCGA010000181.1, forward strand.
CCCGTGGGGGCTCTGGCTGGAATCCCCGTAGCTCTCAAAGACCTCCTCTGCACACGTGGCCTGCGCACCACCTGCGGTTCCCGCATCCTGCACAACTTTATCCCCCCCTACGATGCCACCGCCGTTGCCCGTCTCCGCGAAGCCGATGCCGTCTTTGTTGGCAAACTCAATATGGACGAGTTTGCCATGGGTTCTTCCAACGAAAACTCCGCATTTGGCCCCGTACGCAACCCGCACAATCTCGAATACGTTCCAGGTGGATCCAGCGGCGGGTCTGCTGCAGCGGTGGCCGCCCATGAAACCATTCTGGCTCTGGGAACCGACACCGGTGGATCCATCCGTCTACCAGCCTCCTTCTGCGGTGTCGTCGGCCTCAAACCCACCTACGGCCGCGTCTCTCGCTACGGACTGGTCGCCTACGCCTCCTCTCTGGACCAGATCGGCCCACTCGCACGTACTGTTCCCGATGCCGCTCTGCTCCTCAACATCATCGCAGGCCACGACCCCTCCGATTCTACCTCCGTAGACCTTCCTGTTCCGGACTATACTGCCTCCCTTAAAAACGGCGTACAAGGCCTCACCGTTGGCCTACCCAAACAATACTTTGCCGAAGGCCTGGACCCTCAGGTTCGGGAAGCTGTGTTGCGTGGTGTTGCCACCCTGGAAAAAGCCGGTGCCAGTGTACGAGAGGTTTCCCTCCCCGTTGCCGGTCATCCCCATTATTCGGTTGCGGCCTATTACATCATTGCAACAGCCGAAGCCTCCTCCAATCTTTCCCGGTACGACGGCGTTCGATATGGCCTGCGCACCGAAGGCAATGACCTCATACAGATGTACGAAAATACCCGCAGTCAAGGATTTGGCGCAGAAGTCAAACGTCGAATCCTCCTGGGTACCTATGCGCTCAGCACTGGGTATTACGACGCATATTATCTCAAAGCTCAACGTGTGCGTACCCTCATTAAACAGGACTTCGACCGAGCCTTTGAAACCTGCGACCTGCTCGCCGCGCCCGTCTCGCCCACCCCGGCCTTTAAGCTGGGCGAAAAACTCGACGATCCTCTCCAGATGTGCCTCTCAGACATTTATACGGTCTCTGTCAACCTCGCCGGCATTCCCGGCATTTCCGTTCCTTGCGGTACCTCTTCGCAAGGTCTTCCGATTGGCCTGCAACTTCTGGCCCCGGCCTTTCAAGAAGAGCTGCTTCTGCGCGCCGGATACGTGGTAGAACAGGATCAGAACACATGAAATACGAACCCGTCATTGGCCTGGAAGTCCACGCCCAACTTGCCACCAACACCAAGATCTTCTGCGGGTGTAGCGCAGAATTCGGTGCAGAGGCCAACACGCATACCTGCCCCGTATGCCTGGCCCTGCCGGGTGCATTGCCCGTACTCAACCGGCAGGTCGTAGAGTTGGCCATGCGGATCTCCCTCGCCGTGGGCTGTACCATCCAGCCCCGTAGCCGCTTTCTTCGCAAAAACTACTTCTATCCGGATTTGCCCAAAGGCTACCAGATTTCGCAATTCCAGTCCAACGACGAGATGCCCCTGGCAACAGGAGGCGGAATCCCGGTGCCTTCTCCCGAAGGAACAAAAACCATTCGCCTGACCCGCATCCACATGGAAGAAGACGCGGGGAAAAGCATCCACGAAGAGGTTTTTGTTGCCACAAACGAATCCCTTGTGGATGTGAACCGTTGCGGCGTTCCTCTCATCGAAATCGTCAGCGAACCCGATCTTGCCACAGCAGAGGAAACCTATCACTTCCTCACCCACCTCCGCCAACTGCTCGTCTATACAGGCGTATCCGATGCGGACATGGAAAAGGGCCACATGCGCATAGACGCCAACGTCTCTATCCGTCCGGAAGGTTCCACCGAACTGGGTGTAAAAGCTGAAATCAAAAACATGAACTCCATCCGCAACTGCCAGCGTGCCGTAGAAGCTGAAATCCGGCGTCAAATTGACCTCGTAGAAACCGGCGGGCAGGTTGAACAACAAACCTTACTCTACGATGCAGACCGTGATGAAGTCCGCCCAATGCGCGGCAAAGAGTCTTCAGACGACTACCGGTACTTCCCAGAACCAGACCTGGTCCCCATTGTTGTAGACGAAGCCTGGGTCAACCAGGTCCGTGAAGACCTGCCAGAACT
>JAQCGA010000182.1 GCA_027619145.1 bacterium
CCCACCATGCTCTTGTGGAACTGGGTCGTCCCCGCTGTATTCGGCCTGAAAACCATCACTTTTTTCCAGGCGCTGGGCCTGAATCTCCTGTTCGGCGTGCTGGTCCGAAACCGTGCCGGCCGGAATTAACTCTTTCATGAAGTAGTCGAATACAGGGGAACGTGTGTCTCCCAATATCCTACGCGATTTCTGCGTGTGGCTGAAACAATTTGCCTCCCACTACGGCGGCGGCCTGTACCGCCGGGCAGACGAGCATCATATCTTTCTGATAGGAGGCGGGCTGGCATTTTCCATCTTTGTCTGTATTGTACCGTTTGTCCTGATCATCTTTTTCGTCCTGAGCACGGTCTTTACCATTTCTTCGCTCGAAAATCAGATTGGCCTGCTTGTACATACAGCAGTTCCGTATGAACCCTATGCCGCGTTCGTGGAAGAAATTCTGCGTTCTCGCACACGGGAATTGGTCGCTTATAAAGATATTTATGGGATCGTTGGCGGACTGGGACTGCTGTTTGCCGCCAGCGGGTTGTTCAGCAGCATGCGCACAATTCTGAATACCATTTACCAGGTTCAGATACAGAAAAACGAGGCCGTGGGGAAACTCAGAGATTTTGGCATGGTCCTCCTGGTCCTGGGGTTTTTTATTGTTTCAATTACCCTCCTACCCATCCTCGAAGCCGCCAAAGATGCGACAGGCACGGTGCCCGGCCTGGATTTTCTCAAATTCGACCAGATCGAATCCTGGGCCTACTCCATTGTGTCTTTTCTCATCGTCGTTGGCGTCTTCTTCGTGCTCTACGTATTCGTTCCGTACGGAAAAATGCCCTCAGATGTTCTCCTTGTAAGTGCCTTATGGACGGCACTTCTCTGGGAAATTGTGGCACAGGCCTTTGGGTATTACATCAATAATTTTGCTTCCATGGAGCGAATGTACGGCATCTATTCGCTCCTGATCGTTGTTATATTCTGGATTTATTATGCTTCGCTGGCATTTATCGTAGGCGCTGAAATCGGTCAGTTATACAGAGAACGTAAAGGATGAATACCTGGATGGAGATTGTGCCTTGGACGTGAAGAAAGGGAGAAAGAGATGGCTCACAAACATCTTTCAAACGCAAGAAAGTCTTTCCGACTTGGACGTGCAAAAAGGCCTGCGCATGCTGATGCTCAACGGCATCGGCGGCATGGCCACTGGAGCGTTGCAGGGAGGTATATTCTTAAGCGCTTTCGCACTGGCTATTGGGGCATCTAACTACGAAATTGGCCTGCTTGCCACCATTGGTTTTATCAGTCAGTTGATGCAAATCCCCGGCCTGTTCCTGGTTCAAAAATTTGGCAAACGCCGGGCAATTACCGTGATCTGTGCAGGCATCTCCAGGCTCTTATGGCTCTTTATCATTCTCATTCCACTGCTCTTCAAAGAAGGCGGTGTTGCCTTCCTGGTACAGTGGCTCCTCCTGGCGGGCCTGGTCATGGCCCTGTGCAACCCGGCCTGGAATTCCCACGTTCGTGCCCTGGTACCTACCAACCTCTTCGGCCAGTTCTTCTCCCGTCGGCTGGCCTATGGTACAGCCCTGGCCCTGGTTTTGACCCTTTCGGGAGGGTATTTCGTAGATTGGTGGAAAATTCAGTTCCCAGAAATGGCCCTCTACGGGTATTCTCTCCTCTTCCTTCTGGGCCTGCTCTTCGGCCTGGTGGAACTGATCGCCATCGCCCGCCTGCCCGAACCTCACATGGATCGTAATCCTGGCATTTCGCTGTCCGATATGATCGCCTTGCCCGTCAAAGATGCCAACTTCCGCAACTTGCTTGCCTTCATCGCCGTGTGGAACTTCGCGGTAAACATGGCCGCGCCATTTTTCATTATCTACATGCTTAAACGCATCGGCCTCTCCCTCTTCATGGTCACAGTACTGGCTACCACCAGCCAGCTCACTTACATCCTTTTCCTGCGCATCTGGGGTCGCCTCGGAGACCGGTACTCCAACAAATCTGTCCTGTCCATCAGTTGCCCACTCTTTCTCCTGGCCATCCTCGCCTGGGACTTCACCACCATGCCCGAAAATTACTTCCTCACAATTCCTCTGCTCTTTCTCATTCACATCCTCAGCGGCATGTCTACCGCTGGTGTCAACCTGGCCTCCGGGAATATTGCGCTCAAACTCTCGCCACACGGTACCGCACACGCCTACATGACTGTTTTCGGCCTGGCCGGAGCAGCCACAGGTGCAATCGCCCCACTCGCAGGCGGCCTCATTGCAGACTTTTTTTCTCTTCGAGAACTCTCTCTTACCGTCAACTGGAGCGAACCCGCCCGACACCTGTCCGTATACGCACTCAACTTTCGCGCACTGGACTTTCTCTTTGGCATTGCCTTTGTGGTAGGATTCTACGCCCTCAACCGGCTGGCCCGGGTGAAAGAAGAAGGTGAAATGACCGAAGAAAAAGTAATGGACGAGCTTGTCAACGAAGTGATTATGCCGTTCCGCACCCTCTCTTCGGTAGCGGGTATTCGCCGGCTGGCAGCCATGCCAGTACACGCGTTGTGGAAAGGGCTCCGCCGCGACAAGAACAACAGTTCAAAACCCGAAAAAGAGAAACGGAGGAAGCAAAGTTGAAGCCCGGTACCCAGCACCAGCCTGAATCTCGCATTGCCAGCCTGAATTCGGACAACACTATCGTAAACCTCACAGGCGACTACACCTATCTCTGCGAGGGATATTACCGTTCTCAGGATCTGGAAGCGGATGGGGAAAACGTTTATCCTACCTGCGTAGAAATCCTGGACGCATATATCGTCCCGATCTGCCTGGAAAAAGCGAAACAGGCCGGAGTACCTGTTCCAGAACACTACATCACCAACGACTACTTCGATCCTCCAGTGATGCTGGATCCCATCAACCCGTTTATGGACCAGCAGCGCCTGGTCCTGAAGCCAGGCACGCAAGAGCGCGCCGCACGGTCTCTTACCCGCAACTTCACCTACGCTGTCTGTTGTCAGGAACTGCCGCCCGGAACCCGAGTGAGTCACTTCCACGCCGTACTGGGCTGGTCCTCTTCGCCCCGCTTCCGCACGATGGCTACCCTGATCTGGGACGTATTCCACATCCCTCTGGCCAACGTGCGCGTATTTGTACGCAACGGAGAAACCGTATTGCTCAGCCGGCTCAAACCTCTTCCCTTCGAACGGCTCACCGCCCGCGAACACGAATACGTCTCCAGGAGGGTCACATGGCAAACATAGGCGTTTTCGTAGAACGATATACCATCTCGCGCACAGAAGAAATGGGTGCCCTGATGCGCCTGGGACAGGTTGCTCAGCGCCTGGGGCACCGCCTGGACGTACTCTTCCGGCCAGATATGTATAAAATTCCCCAATACGACGCCCTCCTCATCCGCGCACTTACAGACCCCCTCAACTCTGCCTACGTGGCCTCTCGCCTGGCCCACCTGCACGGATTGCGCGTCATCGACGATCCGGACTCCATCGTCATCTGCTGCGACAAAGTCAACATGTACCGCCACCTCATGCAGGCCAATGTGCCCATGCCCGAAACCGTCTTTCTGAACGAACCCGAAGTCACACTCGAACGTGCTGAAGCCCTGTTGCAAAGTCTTGGAGATCCACTCGTTCTGAAAGCTCCCAACAGCAGCTTCTCCAGATATGTGGAAAAAGCCTCGACCGCCCAGGAATTTGTCCGGGTAAGCAAACGTTTTTTCCGCCGCGCGGACCGGCTCGTCGTCCAGAAATTCGTGCGGTCCAGCTTTGACTGGCGGGTAGGCCTCCTCGGCGGAGAACCGCTGTACGTCTGCCGGTACACCATTCCCAAAAAGAGCTGGAAAATTGTCACCTACACAGAAAGTGAAGGCGTCGTCTATGGCCGCGTGCAGGGCTTTGACCTGGACCGGGTTCCGCCTGGCCTGCTGGACACGGCCAAAGAAGCGGGTGCAGCCATTGGCAACGGTCTCTACGGTGTAGACCTGAAACAGGACGGCGACGATTTCTACGTCATAGAAGTCAACGACAACCCCACCATTGAGCGTGGCGAAGAAGACCAGCGTGCACCGCAGGTATACGAGCACATCATCCGATATCTGGCGGGAGGCAAAACCCCGGCATGATTCTGCGCACAGGTACACTCAAAGACCTGGACACGCTCGTACGTCTGGAAAAAATGGTCTTTCCCTCGGACGCCTTCAACAGAGGTCAGTTCCGCCGCCTGCTCACCCGCGCCCACGCCACCACCCTTGTTCTCGAATCCGAAGGCCGGGTTCTGGGTGCCGCCGTTCTGCTGTGGCGAAACAAGACGTCTACCGGACGCCTCTACTCCATTGTCATTGCCCCTGAAGCCCAGGGAAAAGGCCTGGGCAAAAAATTGATGGACGCTTGCGAAGAGGAAGCATTAAAACAGAGTTGCACACAACTCAGCCTGGAAGTCCGTGCAGACAACCACCGCGCCATTGGCCTCTACCAGAAACGCGGCTATTGCGTAATCGAAGATCTCCCGGGGTATTACCCGGACGGCCTCAGCGGCCTGCGCATGCGCAAACGCCTGGAAGCCGGTGCGTCTGCCGGCTTGCGTATAGACGTTCCTTATTACGCCCAAACCCTGGAATTCACCTGCGGCCCCGCCTGCTTGATGATGGCCATGGGACATTTCAACCCCACGTTGGTTCGAGACCGTTCTCTCGAATTAAAACTCTGGAAAGAAGCCACCCTCATTTTTATGACCTCTGGCCTGGGTGGCTGTGGGCCATTTGGGCTTGCGGTATCTGCACGCAAACGCGGCCACCGCACCCACATCTTGTTATCCGATCGAGAAACCCCCTTCCTGGCCTCAGTTCGCAGCCAGGAAAAAAAAGAGGTCATTCGCCTGATGCACGCCAATCTGCGCGAAGAGGCCCTGTCTCTGGGGGTAACCGAAACGTGCGGCGACGTTACCTTCGAAGAGATATCCTCTGCTCTTTTACGCGGCGAAATCCCTATCGTTCTGGTCAGCACCTACCGTCTCCATCGCGTGAAAGGACCGCACTGGGTAGTCATTACAGGTTTCGACAACCAGAATGTGTATTTCCACGATCCATTCGAAGGGTTTTATACAGGAGAAGCACGCCACGTGAACATTCCCATTTCCGAGTTCATGCACATGCGCCGCTATGGTAAAAACCTGCACAAATGCGTGGTCTTTGTCGGCCCTTCCAAAACCCCCTGAAAACTGCACCACGTCCATAACAGAACCCCGCCCGAAAACACTTGTAAGAAACAAGCACCAGCCCTACCTTGTTTCAGGAAAACGACCCACCTATTCGCACAGTCTAACATTGGCAAATTGAATCAATTGCTTCAAAGGAGACAGAAAGCCATGCAGGAAAAAGTGCTCAGCGTCATCAAAAACCCACAGGTCTGGGTTGCCACTCACCTGCCCGATACCATCGCGGGTCTGCTTTCTGCCGTCATCACGCTCATTGTCATCATCATCTTCTACCGCATCACCCGTGGCCTCATTCTGCGCGCGCTACACCGCCAGCAGCGCACCGATTCGCAGATCAAGCAGTTCACCACCCTTTGGAAATACATTTTCATGCTTACCGGCATCGTCTTTGTCGTTGTAAGCATGTCTGCTTCCCTGGCGGCCATGGGCCTCACCGTTGCCTTCGTCAGTATGATCCTGGGCTGGTCGTTACAACGACCCGTCACCGGCGTAGCCGCCTGGCTGATGGTCATGATCAAAAAACCTTTTGTGATTGGCGACCGTATTATCATTCAAGGCGTACGTGGAGATGTACTGGACATTTCACCCACACACATCCTCCTGGGCGAAGTGGGTGGAACCATCGGTGGAGAAGAATCTTCCAACCGGGGCATCCTCATCCCCAACGCCGTGCTCTTCGATCAGATGGTCACCAACTACGCCGTTTCCCAGGAATCCAAATACATCCTGGACGAAGTACCGGTGCGCGTCTCTTACGATTCGGATTACAAACTCGCAGAACGAACCTTGATAGGGTGTGCCAAAGAAATCACCGGAGACATCATTGCCGAAGCAGGCAAAGAACCCTTCGTGCGCTCCGAGTTCTTCGATTCCGGTATTTTTATGCGCCTGCGCTACCAGACCATCGCAGTAGACCGCCAGAGCATCTCCAGTGACATCGTGGGGAAAATCGTTGAAGCCTTCGCTCACAGCGACAAACTCGGCTTCGCCTACCCCCACTCGGCCGTGGAATTCAAATCCGTAGATAAGGCCTCTTTACCTCCCATGTTCAGGCACATTTCGGTAAAAGAAAACGCAACAGAGTAAGCCTTCCGGAGCCCTGCGAAGAAAACGATGCCAGATCGTTCTTAAGACTTTCTAGAGGTACCGCCTCTTTGCCCACAGAATGGTTGGCAAGTACATTCCGTTCTGTGGGCATTTTTTCTTGTCTTGGGGACTTCTCCACACAGCGCAGCCGTTCTATCTGAAACGAATGGACCCTCTTACAAACACCCCTTAGAAAATCTCCCGACCCCAGAAAAAAATCTCATTGCTACGTCATATAGCGACCTTTTTACCGTATATTTCCTCTTACATAAACAGCAAATTTGGGACGAGAAACTTCAGCAATCTGAATTCTCGCCTTCCGCATCCATATTCTGTGTAAAATAAAGATCTCTCAAGAGAAAGTCGGATCCACCTATGGACACTGCAAAAGGCCACGGCTTTGGCACCGCACCCGTCTTTCTGGCTGCCGTCAGTACCATTCTGGGCGCCGTTATGTTCCTGCGCTTCGGGTATGCCGTGGGACATACCGGGTTGCTGGGTGCCCTCGCCATCATTCTCATTGGCCACCTCATCACCATCCCCACAGCCCTGGCCGTAGCCGAAATTGCCACCAACATAAAAGTAGAGGGCGGCGGTGAGTACTTCATTATCAGCCGCTCCTTCGGAACCACCATCGGCGCGGCCATTGGCATTTCACTTTATCTCTCTCAAGCCGTGTCCGTTGCTTTTTACATGATCGCCTTTGCCGAAGCCTTCCGTCCGCTTTTCCCCTGGATTGAGCAGCAAATAGGGATTGCAGCGGACCCCCGGATGATCAGCCTTCCCGCCACCCTGTTCCTCATCTTACTCATGCTCACCAAAGGAGCAGACCTGGGTGTGAAAGCCCTGTGGGGCGTCGTTGTCATCCTGGGCATCTCCCTGCTACTCTTTTTTATGGGCAATCCAGAAGGCAGTCGAAGCCTGACTCAAATTGATATCGCCTCCAGAATTTCCCCCCACGATGACTTTGTATATGTCTTTGCCATCTGCTTCCCGGCCTTCACCGGCATGACCGCCGGTGTGGGCCTCTCCGGAGACCTGGCCAACCCTCGCCGCGCCATCCCCCTGGGTACCCTGGCCGGAACTCTGGTCGGCATGGTCGTCTACGTCCTGGTGGTCTTCAAACTGCACCTGAGTGCTTCTCCCGAAGCCCTGGCAACAGACCCATTGATTATGGGGCAAATTGCCGCGTGGGGCCCCATCATCCCCATCGGCCTGGCCGCAGCCACCCTCTCCTCTGCCGTAGGATCCATCCTCGTTGCCCCACGCACCCTCCAGGCGCTGGGCAACGATCGAATCTTCCCCGTGGGCAACACCTTCCTCAGCCGGGGCAAAGGT
>JAQCGA010000001.1 GCA_027619145.1 bacterium
AAACGAATCTGCAGAAAACAATATTTGCAACCGGCCTCTGCGCCCCAGTTTGTACATTTCTCGGATGCGTTCTGCCATGCCCTGCTGACGGGTTTCCAACTGGCTCTCCACACGCGTCAAATTTTGGCGTGTTCTACCCAGCCGTTCAGCCAGCCCCCGCTCTTGCCGCTCCTGCCTGCGCAACTCCCCTCGCAACCCAACAATCTCCCGCTCCTGTCGTTCCAGGTCTGCAGACACCGATTGCTCTCGGCCTCGGGTCGCCTCCAGTTTTTTCTGGTCCGCCTCTAGCTTCGTCTTCAAACTGTCCAGCGCTGCCCGCTCTGCCTCCAGAGTCACCTCCAGCTCATCCCCCCAAACCGGCGCACCACACAGTACGGTCATCCATACAACCAGCCAGACCAAATAACCCGTTTTGAATTTCAATCGCTCCATGCTCCAATGCTCCACCTGCAACATCCGCAGCCCTCGATGAGGTGCCTTCCCTTTGCGTCTTTGCGCCTTTGCGTGACATCCTTGGTGGATGGGTGAGGGGCGCTCCCATCCCTGAATCACCCTCGTCCCACCGCCCGCAACACGCGGTTCAGAGAAACCCAGCTTCCAACAATCCCCAGCACAGTGCCCAGGCCTATCAGCCCCAGCGCGGGATATAAAAAAGGCATCTGTTGTGCATCGGGCATCCAGGCTGTCCAACCCGCCGCGCTAATCCACAATGCCAGAACCGCCAGGCCACCTCCGGCAAACCCCTGCACAGCGCCGCCCAGCAAAAACGTCAGGCGAATGAATCCCCCAGAGGCACCCACCAGCCGCATAATTTCTATGGCTTCTCGCTGAGCCAGCACCATCAGTTTGGCCGTGTTGCTCACCGCCAGCGCACAGGCCAGGCACAGCACCCCTCCCAGCAAAACCCCCACCCAAGTAACCGTGATCAGAGCCTGGTCCAGTGTATCCAGCCAGGTTCCACCGGCATCCACGGTCTCCACTTCGGTACGCCGGGCTACAGATTCAGCAAATGCCCTTGCCCGGTCCGTCAGGTCCCGCCCACCGCCCAGTCGCACCCGGATCGATGTGGGCAGCGGGTTTCGAGACACGGCCTCCAGCAAACCGCTCCCAAACATTTGTTGAAATTCCTCAGCCGCCGCCGCTTTGTCAATATACCGGGCCTCTGCCACACCCGGTGCCGCTTCAAACGCGCGAACCAGGGCCAGAGCTTTTGAACGGCTCACCCCTTCTTTCAGATAAACTTCTACTTCTACTTTTTTCCGCAACGAGTCAGCAAGCGTGTACCCGCTGGTTACCATTTGTGCAAACACACCTAATACCGTCAAGGAAGCCGCCGTGGTCACAATAGAGACCAGACCCACCATACCGGTCCGCCACAACCCACGAAACGCTTCTCGAAATGCCCGAACAACTGCCATATGTACCTTACCCCACGTTTTTTAAACAACCATCCGCCAGGGTTAACGTTCGCCGCCGGTGTCGCTCTACCAGCCCAACGTCATGAGTTGCCATGATCACAGCGGTCCCCCGGGCATTTGCACCTGCGAAAACCTTCATGACCCGGTCCGTAGTATCCGGGTCCAGATTGGCCGTAGGTTCATCAGCCAGCAATACAAATGGGTCATTCGCCAGTGCTCGCGCAATCGCCACTCGCTGCTGTTCCCCGCCAGACAGGCTTCCAGGGTACTCGCCCCGTCGATGCATCAGATCCACGGACGATAACAGCTCCAGCGTACGCCGTTTTACCTCAGACCGTCGGGCACCCGTCACTTCCATTGCAAACGCCACATTTTCGTACACCGTCCGGTCCCGTAGCAACCGGTAATCCTGAAACACAACCCCTATTTGCCGCCGAAGCAAAGAGATTTCGCGCTCCCGAATGGCCTCTGAATCGTACTCTCCCACAAAAACCGCACCCCGCGTGGGTCGCTCCTCAAACATGATTAACCGCAATACCGTACTTTTACCCGCTCCGGTAGAACCCAGCAGATAGACAAACTCCCCCCGATCCACCTCAAAATCCACATCTACCAGAATCGGTCGCCCGTCCCGCTCCACCGCCACATGTCGAAATTCAACCATACCCTAACCCCTGATCCCTGATCCCTTTTCCCTCACGCCCGCAAAACAAAATGCACCCGGTCCGAATTCTCAGACGGGCGTACAGAACTGAAACCATCGTAAGCGCCCTCCACCTGAAAAGAGGAATCCTCCAGTACCTGTACAATTTCTGCCAGTGGATAAATGCGCTGGCGATGGACTTCTTGCACCACTTCCATCGAATTTGTGAATTGAATTTCAAACCGATTGTACTGAACCCCATTTTTATAGGTGCTTCGGCGTACGTAGGAAAATCCATCTCCCCGATCCCGGTCTGTCATGTCCCGGAAGTACTGCTGAGAGTTGTGTTCTGTACAAACATCAAAAATGAAAATACCGCCCGGCTCTACCACCTGGTGGATTTGTACAAGCGCGCACGAGATGTCTTCCAGCGTCATCAAATAATTCAGGCTGTCATACAAACAGAGTACACCTTCAAATCGGGGCAAACCTGAAAGGTCTAGCAGGTTCTTATGGTAAAACGGAATCTCGTACCCTGACACACGCGCCTTTTCTCTGGCCACGTCCAGCATTTCTGAGCATCCATCTGCACCACTGATCCCGTAGGCCCGCTTGCGCAACTCCAGCGCGAGGCTGCCTGTGCCACAGGCCAGGTCCAGCAGGCGAATCGGTGTTGCATCGTGCCGCTCAAACAACGACTCCGTATAGTCTGCCCAGTGCACGTAATCCACGTGCCGCATCACATAATCGTAAATAGAAGCGAGCCGGCTGTACGAAGGTACCGCCTCACCCTCCGATTTTCGAATAGACATAAGCTCCTGGCCTGATTTCAGGTTTTTGTCGTTTACGCCTGTCTTTGCATGAAAAAATCCAGCCCGTGGGAGGCTGGACCCGTCGAATTCGGCTCCGGACCCGGCTGCTAAAAGTCCGTCACATCGTGTGTCTCGTCTCGCAGAACTTCGTAGTAGTCTCGGGCGTTTGCTCGGGACACATTCCCAACTGGCAGGTTGAGAATCTTCACCTCCAGAAACCGGTCCAGAAACGCAATGCCTACCCGCTGGCCCACCTGCACCGTCCGGGCTGCCTTGGCTGGCTGATCGTCCACCGTAACAATCCCGTTGTCGCAGGCCCGCTTGGCCTCAGACCGTTGCCGGGTTAAACAACATCGTTTCAAAAACAGGTCCAGCCGCATAACCTCCTCGCAAACTGGCTATCGCCAACAGCCCAAAAAACACCTACTCCATTCCCAATTCGGGAGGCCGGATGTCCACGTAAAGCCGATTTCGGGTTTTCGCAAGCACAGCTTCGAATAATTCCTGGAGCCGCTCCTGCTTCACAATTTCTTCCATAGCATCCCGGTCGTCATTCACTTTTACCAGATGCCATCCGTATTCGGTCTGCACGGGCTGGCTTACTTCACCCAGCTTCATCAGGGGCAGTGCACTTGCAAATGCCGGCGGGAGATTGTCCGGCGTATACAACCCCGGAAGGTGTCCGCCCTGACCCACGGTTTCTTTATGCGCAGAATGCGCTTTGGCCAGGTCCGTAAACTTTTCACCCGCCAGAATGCGTTCGCGCAATTCCACCGCTTCCTTATATGCCTTGGCTTTATCGTCCTGGCTGGGCTGTAGCGCAACCAGAATATGCCGTGCGCGCACCTCCGTGCCAGATAGGGCCTCCACCTTGATAATATGGTACCCAAATTCTGACTTTACCGGTTCGCTGATTTCTCCTGGGCGCAAAGAAAATGCCACCTCCTCGAACTCGGGCACCATGCGACCGCGGGCAAAATACCCCAGATCTCCACCGTCTGAAGCACTGCCCGTATCATCCGAGTACTCGCGGGCCATCTCGGCGAAGTCTTCTCCTTTTTGCAGGCGTACCAACAGGTCCTCAGCTCGCTTTTTGGCTTCTTCACGACGTTCTTCGGAAGGGGTGACCTGAATCATAATGTGGCTAATGCTCATCAAGGGCGGCAATGTATCTCTGTACCGTTCTTTGAATGCTTGTATGTCCCGGAACGATACTTCCACTTGCTCCGTCAGGTTTGTGTACATCTGCCTGCGCAGGCCTTCTTTTCGAAATTCCTGTCGAAGCTGTTCTCGAACATCCCGCTCGGTTACTCCACTTTCCTGTAATTTCTGAGCAAATTCTACTTCTCCATGCTCGGTCTTCAACTCTTTCATACGTGCACGCACAGCGTCTTCGATTCGTTCCCCATCTACTACCAGGCTGTCTTCTTTTGCCTTGGCCAATAACAATTTTTCCTGCACCATATTGTCCAGAATGGTCTGAAACAGGTCTTTGACTCGGCTCGGCGTCAAATCCCGCCGGGTCAAACCCTGGTTCAACGCAGCCAGCCCCAGTTGCCCCATCACTTCAGACTGAAGCACGATCTGATCATCCACAACCGCAACAATCTTATCTACCAGCTGCGTCTCGGCCATCGCGGGTTGCACAACACATGCGACCATTCCAGATAAGAGGACTGTTTCCAGCATTTTTTTTATCATTTTATACATCACACACCCATTGGGTTAAAGTTCATTCTTCGTCGCTTATAGATTCTTGCTCGTTCCCCTCAGCTTCTCCGGGAATAATGGACCAGGAATTCCGATTCCGCAATTCCACCAGTAACTCCAACCGGCGGGCCTGACGGCGTTCCGCTAAAATGCGTTGCCGGATCTCGACCTGGACATCGGGAAGTCCTTTTATGCTTCCTGCTTCTCGTCGGTCCAGTACCTCAACCAGGTGCCTGCCCAACCGGGTTACCACCACCGCCTGGCGCCCTACCTTGGCCTTTTCACAGGCGTCCCAAAAAACAGGAACCACCATATCTTCCGTAAAATAACCCAGGTCTCCACCCGATTCAGCAGATGCGTCAATGGACATTTCGCGGGCAACTTGATCAAAAAGATCGCCGGAACGCAGTCGTTTCCGAACCTGGTCCAGTTCACTTGCCCCTTCTACCAGAATGTGCCGAACCCGAATCTCTGGTTTGTCCCGCACAAAATCTGCCTGATGTGAATCGTAATAGCCCTGAATTTCTCCACCCGTAACGTCCGAGATTTGCTCAAATTCTCGCGTCAGTAATTCGGCAATGAGCATATCCCGCCTTGCCCGTGAAACACGGCTTTGCACGGCAGGATCTTGATCCAATTTTTTGTGTACGGCTTCCTGGTAAAACAACTCTTCTTCCACCCAGCCTTCTGCAATACGCCGCTGATCCTGAACCGTAACCCGTCCAATCATCTGCACGGGAAGATTCATTTCAATATCTTGCTGCGTCAAGTGCGACTCACCTACCGTAGCGACAACGGTTCCTGATGGCTCTTCCTGGCAGGCTGTTACATGCAGAAGAACAAATGCGACGACCAGAAAAACGGCTCTATATCCTGGTCTCACCATGAGAACGCTGGAACTCCCTGGCGAAGAGATCTCGCGTCGGGGCTTTTCCACATTTCGGGAGGAATCAAAGGACAATCGCACGCAATAGACGATCCCAAACAGACATACTCAAGCAAGTGACCCAGTCTTTCCGAATAGAAACGAACAGGATCCCGATTCTGGCTCCAAGTCTCTGTTTTTTTAAGAACTATTTAAGGTGAAAAAAGTTCCGAATATTCAAAAATATACGCCATCAGACCATGCCCTGCAACACCTTTTTCGCACTCGCCAGACGGCTGGCCGGACCCTTGCCTTCCAGCTCTGCCTCAACTCGCGCCTGGTCTCCTAAGAAGAACTGGAGTGCCACCGGAGACTGAGCCACCATGGTTTCCACGTCCACGCGGGTCAACATTCGTTCAGGCGGAAAAACCAGTTGGAGCGAAGTACCCACCCGCAGCGACTCAACCCGGAGCTGCCGGGCCAAAATCTTTATCTGAACCGTGTTCAGCAGCGCAGCCGCAGACTCCGGCAGTGGCCCAAACCGATCCTCTAATTCTTCCTCAATTGCCAGAATTTCCACGGTCCTTCGGCATTCGCCCACACGCTGGTAAAACTGCATCTTCAAGTCTGAATCCGGAATATAATCTTCCGGAATATAGGCAGACACAGTGATTTGCACATCGGGTTCAATCGCCGGTTCCGTGTCTTCTCCCCGAATCTGCTGTACGGCTTCGTCCAGCAGGCGGCAATACAGGTCAAATCCAATGGCAACAATATGTCCATGTTGCTGTTGGCCTAACAAATTCCCCGTACCCCGGATTTCCATATCCCGCATCGAAATTTGAAAACCGGAACCCAGGTCTGAAAACTCTTCAATGGCTCGAAGACGCCGTACGGCCGGGCGAGATAATGCTTTCCACGAAGGGATGAGCAGGTACGCATAAGCTTGCTGGCTGGACCGACCCACCCGGCCGCGCAACTGGTAGAGTTGTGCCAGGCCCAGACGATCTGCCTGGTTCACAATCAGCGTATTTACAGATGGAATGTCAAGCCCGGACTCAATAATCATGGTGGAAATGAGACAATCATATTTTCCTTCCATGAAGTCCATCATCACTTTTTCAAGCTGGCGCTCCGGCATCTGCCCGTGCCCCCACCCAAAACGAACTTGCGGTACCAGGCGCTCCAGATATTCCACCATCGCCGGCATAGACCGCACCCGGTTATGGACAAAATAGACCTGGCCACCCCGGTCTACTTCCCGCAAGATGGCCTCGGCAATTCGCTCTTCGTTAAACGGTAGCACCTCGGTGGTAATGGGGAGTCGATCCTTGGGGGGCGTACGGATAATGGACATGTCCCGCGCACCCATCAACGACATGTGTAGCGTCCGGGGAATCGGAGTAGCCGTTAACGTCAACACATCTACCATCCGCTTCATCTGTTTCAGCCGCTCCTTATGCCGTACGCCAAAGCGGTGCTCTTCGTCCACCACCAGAATTCCCAGATCTTGAAATTGTACGTCCTGTGAAAGCAGGCGGTGGGTACCCACAACAATATCTATATTCCCCGACATGAGCTTCCGAATCGTGGCTTCCTGCTCGGCTTTTGTACGAAACCGGCTCAATACGTCTACCGTTACCGGCAGGCCGTTCATGCGTTCCCGGAACGTGCGGAAATGTTGTTGCGCTAAAATGGTCGTGGGCGCCAGCACCGCCACCTGCTTGCCGTCTGCCACGGCCTTGAATGCAGCACGGATGGCCACCTCGGTTTTTCCGTACCCCACGTCGCCGCACACCAGCCGGTCCATCGGGGAGGGCTGCTCCATGTCCGCTTTCACTTCTTCAATGGTCCGGAGCTGGTCTACGGTTTCCTGGAACGGGAACGAAGCATCCAGAGCGTTGTGCAGTGCCGTATCTTTAGAGAAAGCCGTACCTGGCCGTGCTTTGCGCTCTGCATACAAGCCCACAAGTTCAGCGGCCATTTTGAAAACTTCCTTTTTGGTGCGCTCTTTCACCCGCTCCCAGGTGGCTGTGCCCAGCTTGCTTAAAACCGGTGCATTTCCTTCCTGGCTGGCGTACTTCTGCACACGGTCCATCTGATCCACAGGCACAAACACCCGGTCTCCACCCCGGTACGATACGGTCAAACAATCTCGCCGCACGCCATCCAGGCTCAGGTGTTCAATGCCTTCGTACCTCCCAATCCCGTGGTCCACGTGCACAACAAAGTCGCCTTTGTGAAGAGCAGACACTCCCCGAATCGGTGTGGCGTCTTTGAATCGCCTGTACTTGCGCCGCCGCCGATGCAGGCTGTAGATCTCGTGGTCGTTCAACACCACCACGCGAGCCGTGGACGACACAAACGTAAACCCCGAATGCAGCGTGCCCACTTCAATGGACATCAGGCTGACCGTTTCACCCAGCAATTCCTCAAATCGGGCCTGCTGGCCCTTGCTTTCACATAGCAGCACCAGTTCGTGATCTTCCCGCCAGAACTTTTTTAGATCTTCCTGAAGTACGTCCAAATGGCCTTCATATCGCCGGCCGCTTTTGCCATTGAATAAGATGGCACCTTCGGTCTGGCCGCCCAGAGTCCAGTTCAAAATACGCTGCTTTCCAGCCAATCGGTCCAAAACAGCTTCCGGACGCTGAATCACACCTTCTGCAGGAAGCGGCTCCGGCTGGCCCCGGTGGGCTTTCTGGCGGTCGGCAGTTGTGCTCACCTGTTCCCACAACTCCTTTGCCGCCTCTTCTACAGCCGGTGGATCGTCCACCACCACGCAACCTTCGGGCAGGTGGTCCAGTACACAGGTCTGTTCCCGGTACAATACACCCAGGTACCGTTCCAGCCCGTCGAACAGCCGCCGGCTTTCAAAGGTCTCCCGAAGCACCGTCAGATCGCACCCCAGGCGCGTTTCTGCTTCCTCCAGATGGGCTGTATACTCCTCGGCCATGGTTTCGGCCAGCACAGCCTCCCGGCAAGGCAAAATGCGCACAACATCCAGGGTTTCCACCGAGCGTTGCGTGCCCAGATCAAATCCCCGGATCGATGTGACCTCGTCTCCGAAAAATTCCAGGCGTACCGGGTGCGGGTTCCCAAATGAGCAGATGTCTACAATTCCACCCCGCACGCTAAACTGCCCCACCCCTTCTACCAGGTTTACACGTTCGTACCCAATATCCGCCAGGTGGTCCACCAACTCGTCCAGCAACACCTCCTGACCTGTGCGAATTTCCTGCTGGCATAACGCGAACAGGTCTGGAGGTATGGTGTGGCTCATCAGAGCTTCGATGGGAGCAACCACCACGCCCCCGGTGCCACACCGTATCTGGTCCAGTGCCTCCAACCGCAAGCCCATCACGTCCAGATGCGGAGACCGGCTGTCAAAAACAGACCCGCCCCAGGTGGGAAAGATACCCACAGACTCTGGCCCCAGGAGCCGTTCCAGATCGTCCCGTACTTCTTCTGCCCGCTCTTCCGTGGCGCATACCACCAGCACCGTACCGGGCGCACACCCATCTACCCACGCCACCCCAAAAGCCGTAAGCGACCCCGGCAAACCCCGGACATGGATCTCCTGTTCCCCTTCCGCAATCCGTCGCGCCAGCTCTGTAAACGGCTCGGATTTGATCATCCGGTTATACACACGCTTCATCGGCATTCATACACCCTTTTTCAAATCAACTTCCGTACATGACAATACCCACCCCTTCCGCACAACCCCAAACCCCGGGTCGCCGAACGGAAACGGTGGTCTAATCCCTAATTTCCCACAAAAAAATACTCGACACCCTGTTAAAGTAAAGGCACCGAGTTCAAAACACAACTTCATTTATAAATTTTCACAAAGAAAAACACGAAATCCAGGGCTCTCCGTGAGGAAGGGCAGGGTTTCGTGACCTTTCGTGCGGGGCCGGGCAGAGTTTCGTGGCCCTTCGTGATTTAATGGCGGGGTAGACGGGGCTCGAACCCGCGACCTACGGCGTGACAGGCCGTCACTCTAACCAGACTGAGCTACTACCCCGCACTGGATACCACACAATCTCTGGCTGGCCAAACAACCAATCAGAAATTCGAATATAACATAGTGTCCTCGGTGTGTCAAGAAATTTCAACGACCCCAATTTTCGTTTCCTGACCTGGTGCCCACAATAGCAAAATATACAGCTTACAATTTCCAAGATCCCCACGAACATCCCTGACACCTCTTGAATGTGACGCCCGCCCCTTCCCCGTTGCATCCATTTCTGCTTTATTGTATATTCAGTTTTGAAAATTAACGTTCACAAACAGCATCTTATTGGAGACCCGATGGCAAATGCGGAACAAGTGGGGGTTGGGCTAATCGGCCTGGGCGTTGTAGGAGAAGGTGTGGTTCGCCTGCTTCAGGATCGGGCCGGTTATTTTCAATCGGTCCGTGGCGTAGACCTTACCCTCAAACGGGTTGCAGTCCGAGATCCATCCAAACCTCGTTCAGTGAGTCTCCCCGAAGGTTTGGTTACCAGTGATACAAAAGCCGTCATCGACGACCCAGACGTTCAGATCGTGGTAGAAGTAATGGGCGGTATCCAGCCTGCACACGGGTTTTGCTTGCGTGCGCTGAAGGCCGGAAAAGATCTGGTAACAGCCAACAAAGCCCTGCTTGCCGAACAGGGCAACGACCTGTTTGAAGCAGCCGGCCAATCTGGTGCCGGTATTGGCTTTGAAGCCAGTGTGTGCGGTGGCATCCCCATTATCCGCTCGTTGACCAACGGGCTGGTTGCCAACCGAATCGAGTCCATGTACGGCATTCTCAACGGAACCACCAACTACATCCTCACCCGCATGACAGATGACGGTGGAGATTTCCAGGATATGCTTCGTCAAGCCCAGGAAAAAGGGTATGCCGAGGCAGACCCCACAATGGACATCGACGGCACAGACGCGGCACAGAAGCTGGCGTTGCTTTGTCGCATTGCTTTCCGGGTGGACCTGGCACCGTCTCAGATCCTCAAGCAGGGGATCTCCCACATCAGCCCGCTCGACATCGATTTTGCACGTGAACTGGGCTACACCATCAAGCTCCTGGCGGTTGCCCGATCTGTTGGAGACCAGATCGAGGCGCGTGTACATCCTGCTCTGGTGCCTTCGGGTGCCTTGCTGGCCAATATCAAAGATGAATTTAACGCCGTCGAAATTCTGGGCAGCGCTACAGGACCCCAGGTTTTTTACGGACGGGGAGCCGGGCAGTTGCCTACCGCCAGTGCCGTTGTTTCAGACCTGCTCGACCTGGCCGAACGCCGGCTCTCAGGCCGGTCTGGACGGGCCTTTTCGCTGTCTGGTCTCGCTGTGGCAAAACCCATCCCTCCAGAAGAGATCGAGGCTTGTTTTTACTGTCGGTTTACCGTTCACGACCGCCCGGG
The DNA here is from genome assembly GCA_027619145.1 of bacterium. Next base: position 10,854 of record JAQCGA010000001.1, read on the forward strand.
CGTATTGGCACATATTGCACAGATCTTCTCCGAAGGCGGCATCAGCATTGCCACGGTCATCCAACACGGTCGCTCGGAAACAGAAGAGGGTTCTGTTCCTTTAATTATGACCACCCATGAGGCTCGGGAAGACGCTATGGAGCGTGCCGTCCAAACCATTGGCCAGCTTCCGGTCATTTGCGAGAAGCCCCAGATCATCCGCATTGCAGAACTCTGAAGGTTCTGGCATTTTCATCAAATTCACGCTTCTCCGCAGGCACCCTCAATAGAGGAGGTCGTCTCGTGAGTTTTGAGCTTATTACGTTTCTTGTTTGCCTGGCCTGTCTGTTCAGCACCCTGGCGGCCAAATACCTGGTTACCGTACGCACCTTCAGGTTTCGGGAGCGCCTGCACGCGGCCGAAGCCGGAGTTGTAGATCTTCGAAAACAGCTCAAGGTAATCGACAACGACCATGCGGTTCTCCTGAATAAAGAGAAAAGCCTCACCAATCAGAAGACCCGCCTGGAGAAACGTATCCCAGGTCTGCGAAAAGAACTCACGGAACTGAGCGACTGACGAGATCTGCTTGAATAAAAAAAGCGCCTCCCTAACCTGATGGGAAGCGCTTTTTTTGTTCTTTTTAAAATATCTTTCAGTCCGAAGATACCTCTCCGTTTGACCCTGCTTCGCCTTCCAGCGGCTCGTCCGCACGTTCGCCTTCCACATCTGGAAGCGACCCGTCCGTGGCTTCTCCATCCATCTCATCTACCTCTTCATCGTGTTGATTGGCCATCCGTGCCACATCAATCACTCGATCCCCTTCGTCCAGGTTAATCAGACGTACCCCCTGGGTATTGCGTCCAATCATGCTGATGTTTTTGATGGATTGACGAATGAGTATGCCCTGGAACGAGATGATCATCAACTCGTCATCGTCCACCACACCCTTTACGGCCACAACATCGCCATTCCGCTCAGAGGTCTTGATATTAATCACGCCTTTCCCACCCCGGCGGGTGAGGCGATAGTCGTCCACCAATGTCCGCTTTCCGTACCCGCCTGAACAAACCGTCAGCAGGCTGCTGTCCTCCCGTACCACCACCATCCCAACGACTTCGTCGTCTTTTCCCAGTCTAACACCTTTCACACCCTGAGCACTGCGGCCCATGTTCCGCACGTCGGTTTCCTTGAACCGGATGGCCTGTCCGTTTCGGGTGGCCAGTACAATCTCCTGGGATCCATCCGTTACTGCCGCTTCGATCAACGTGTCGTTGTCTTGAATGGTCATTGCAATAATGCCGTTTCTGCGGGGCCGACCGTACGCGGAGAGCACTGTTTTTTTCACCTGTCCTTTTCGCGTTACTTGGATCAGGTGGTGTTCGTCGTCAAACTCCCGAACCGGAACAATGGCGGCAATTTTATCTTCTGAGTCCACTTCAATCAAATTTATAATGGGGCGTCCTCGGGATACGCGTCCACCTTCTGGGATTTCGTACACCTTTAACCAGTAGCAATGCCCCCGGTCCGTCAGGAAGAGAATATAGCTGTGTGTGGAAGCTACGAAGAGGTGTTCCGCAAAATCCTCTTCTTTGGTTCGAATTCCAGAAATACCGCGCCCGCCTCTGCCCTGGGCCCGGTACGTAGATACCGGAAGACGTTTGATGTACCCGGCATGGGTGATGGTAATGACCATATCCTCTTCGGCAATCAGGTCTTCAATATTAAATTCTGATGCCGAAAACACCACTTCCGTGCGCCGTTCATCACCGTACTTTTTTTTAATTTCTTGAAGATCCGTTTTGATAATCTCCATTCGCTGATCCCGGCTTTCCAGGATCGACTTCAGCCGTTCGATCTCCCGAATCAGATCTGCATACTCGTTTTCAATCTTTTGCTGTTCCATGCTCGTCAGCCGCTGGAGCGTCATCGCAAGAATCGCCTGCGCTTGCCGTTCAGACAGCTCCAACCGGTCCATCAGCCCCTGCCGGGCCGCTTCTGGATCTGCAGAACCCCGGATAATTTCGATGACCAGGTCGATGGCATCCAGCGCAATTTTTAACCCTTCCAGAATATGCGCCCGGTCTTCAGCCACCCCCAGCTCAAAACGCGTCCGACGCACCAGCACTTCGTGCCGGTGGTCAATATAGTGCTCAAGCATCTCCTTCAACGCCATCTGCTTTGGCCGGCCGTTCACCAGCGCAATCATATTGGCCCCAAAGGTACTTTCCAGTTGCGTGTGTTTGTAGAGCTGGTTTAGCACGACATCGCTGTAGGCGTCCCGTTTCAACTCGATCACTATGCGCATTCCGTCCCGGTCCGATTCGTCCCGGATGTTCGAGATCCCATCAATTTTTTTATCTCGAACCAGATCTGCCATTTTTTCCAGCAGGTTCTGCTTGACAACCATGTACGGGATTTCAGTAATGATGATGTTTTCGCGGTCGTTTTTCACTTCTTCAATCGTTGCCTGGGCACGCATTTTAATCAGGCCCCGGCCGGTGCGGTACGCGTCCAGAACACCACTCATTCCGTAAATGATGCCCCCGGTTGGGAAGTCCGGTGCCTTGATATATTCCATCAGGTCCGAAATGTCCAGATCTGGATTGTCGATCAGGGCAGCCAGGCCATCCACAACTTCGGTCAGGTTGTGCGGCGGAATCGCTGTTGCCATACTTACGGCAATCCCCACGGCTCCGTTACAGAGCAGGTTTGGGAAACGCGCCGGAAGCACGATGGGCTCTTGCAACCGCTCGTCGTAGTTTGGCCGGAAATCCACAGTGTCTTTTTCCAGGTCCGCCAGCAACTCGCCGCCGGGACCAGCCATCCGCGCCTCCGTATACCGCATGGCCGCAGGAGGGTATCCATCAATGGACCCAAAATTGCCCTGCCCGTTCACCAGCGGATAACGCATCTTGAAATCCTGCGCAAGGTGCACCAGCGTAGGATAAACAATGGCTTCGCCGTGGGGATGGTAGTTTCCGGAGGTGTGTCCGGCAATATTGGCACATTTCCGGTGCTGCCGGTTGGGCGTCAATCCTAGATCGTTCATTGCAACCAGAATCCGCCGCTGGGAGGGCTTTAAACCATCCCGTACATCCGGCAACGCACGGTTGACCAGCGTACTCATGGAATAATCCAGCATGGACTTTTTCAGCTCATCTCCAATGTCCATCGGAACAATTCGGGGCTGATCCATCATCATGCTTTTATTCTCCTCAAAATCTGTGTGAGATCGAACGCTTCTATGCTCCGCTTACATCCACTTGCGCTTCTTGAGCATGGGCTTCAATGTACTGTCTTCGGGGCCCCACTTCGTCGCCCATCATCATCGTAAAGGCGCGTTCTGCTTCCATTGTGTTTTCTTGCGTTACATGCAGCATCTTGCGGGTTTCGGGATTCATCGTAGTCACCCATAACTGGTCCGGGTTCATCTCTCCCAACCCTTTGTACCGCTGGACCTGTACGCCTTTGGTCTCGCCATCCATTTCTTTTAAAATGCGATCCCGCTCGGCCTCATCGAACGCGTAGCTTTCGGCTCGACCTTTTTTTACTAAAAACAAGGGAGGCTGTGCGATGTACACCCGGCCGGCAAGAATCATAGGGCGCATATACCGAAAGAAAAAGGTCAACAGGAGAGATCGAATGTGCGACCCGTCCACGTCTGCGTCGGCCATAATGATCACTTTTCCGTATCGAAGCTTTTCTGTGTCAAAATCTTCGCCTACCCCGGCACCCAAAGCCATAATCATAGGCTGTAGCTTATCATTGCCCAGCACCTTGTCAACCCGGGCCTTTTCTACATTCAACATTTTCCCCCATAAAGGCAGGATCGCTTGGTATTCTCGGTCCCGCCCTTGTGCAGCCGATCCGCCCGCCGAATCGCCCTCTACCAGGTAGATTTCAGTTTTATCTTTGTCTTTAGACGCGCAATCCAGCAACTTACCGGGCAACCCGCCGCCTTCCAGTACACTTTTTCGGCGAACCAGTTCGCGTGCTTTTCGGGCCGCTTCTCGTGCATGGGCTGCTTCAATGGCTTTTTGTAGAATTTTTTTCACCACAGCAGGGTTCTCTTCAAAATATTCGGAGAGCTTTTCACCTACCAGAGATTCTACAATGCCTTTTACTTCGCTGTTGCCCAACTTGGTTTTGGTCTGTCCTTCAAACTGGGGTTCGGGCACTTTGATACTGATCACAGTGGTCAACCCTTCTCGGGCGTCCTCTCCGCTCAGGCTGACTTTTTCGTTTTTGAACATATTGTTTCGAGTTGCATACGCGTTCATCGTTCGAGTCAGCGCCGTCCGGAACCCGGTTTCGTGGGTGCCACCTTCCAGGGTATACACATTGTTAACGAAGCTGTAAACATTTTCAGAATATGAATCATTATACTCTAACGCAACCTCAACCGTTACGTTTTCCCGTTCCCCGCTAAAATAAATTGGCTCGTGCAGGGCAGAACGGCCTTCGTCCAGATACTCTACAAACGCCCTGATGCCGCCTTCGAAATGGAACGTCTCTTCATACCCGGAACGCGCATCCTTCAAAATAATTGCCAGCCCGCTGTTCAGAAATGCCAGTTCCCGCATTCTGGTAATTACGGTCTCTAAATTAAATGTGACGGTTTCAAAAATGCTGCCGTCCGGCATAAATGTGGTTTTGGTGCCGGTCACTGGACCGGTGCCACGTTCCTCCATTTCGCAAGCGGGGATGCCGCGTTCGTATCGCTGATAAAAAACCTTTCCTCGCTTGTCCGGCAAAGACGAACAAACTTCCACCTCGCACCATTCTGCCAGCGCGTTTACCACAGAAACACCTACCCCGTGCAAGCCGCCGGAAACCGCGTAGGTCTTCTTGTCAAATTTTCCCCCGGCGTGCAGAACCGTCATCACCACTTCCAGCGCAGGACGTTTCTCTGTGGGGTGGAGGTCCACCGGAATGCCCCGGCCGTTGTCCTGCACAGTGATGCTACCATCCGCGTTGACGCTCACTTCAATTCGGTCGCAGTGGCCTTCCATTGCTTCATCTATGCTATTGCTCACGACTTCCCAGATCAGGTGGTGAAGCCCCTGGATGTTGGTATCCCCAATATACATGGCCGGCCGCTTTCGAACCGCTTCCAGACCTTTGAGTACCTGAATATTATTCGCACCATATTCGCCCACTTCGTTCATAGGGAGTAACTCCTTCAATGCTGGGTGAAACAACCCCTACTCATTCTGCCTTCCGGGATACCGGCATTTGGCCGCCCGGTACTTTCGGTTCTATGATCATCTCCCGAACCGAATTGAACGGACTACTTCTTTATTTACAGCTTTATTGAGACGCCCCCGGATGCGCTCTCGCTCGAAGAGCAACCGGTGCCGCAGTGCGTCTTGCTGCACAGAAATCAGCAGTTCTCCCCGCCGAATTTCGGGCGGACGCGTCGTCCGCACTTCAACAGTGCCGGCAATTTCGCGTATCACTTCTGGCAACAAGAGCAAAACACGTTGCTCCAACAAGCGTGGCTCAATGCCCAGAGCAGCCACCGCCCGCCGCAACCCTTCGCCCAGAGATACCGGCCGTGCGCCACCTCGCGGTTCAGCCCGAAACTGGGGATTTGCCGTCCTCCTGGTCATTTTTATTACTTTCAGAGGTTTTTTGCGTCCAAATCTGCCAGATCTTACAGTTCGATAACCCGAAAACCCTGTTCTTCAAATTTCAGATCTGGATCCCGTGCAGAGGTCATGACAATTTGCCCGAAAGACGCCATCAAATCCAGCAACGCATAGGAGCGCTTTCGATCCAGTTCTGAAAAAATATCGTCCATCAACAACACAGGCTGCCGCCCTGTCCGAGAAGCCAGAAAAGACGCCTCGGCCAGTTTCCATGCCAGGAGCACGCTTTTGAGCTGCCCCTTGGACGCAAACTGATGGGCCGCTCGTCCATCCAGTTGGAAAATCAGATTATCCCGGTGTGGCCCGCACAACGTAAACCCCTGCTCTATTTCTTCTCGACGCCGATCCTGGTACGCCTTGATTAAAATTTCTCGCCCCTGGTCTCGCTTTTCAAAAGAAACCGGGCTCCTGTAGGAGGCCTGAAGATGCTCCGAAGTAGCTGCAATCTTCTGACAATAAGTTTCGATCAGGGGCTGAATCTCGTCCAGTGCCTCCAATCGGTACCGAATTACCCGGGCACCCAGATCCGCCAACTGCGCATCCCAGGGTGCCAGTTGGCCTGGGTCCGAGAGCAACTGGCGGCCATGGTCTTTTAACAGCCGGTTTCGCTGAGCCAGTGTCCGTCGATAATCTTCCAGGTCCGAGAGATAGGAAACATTGGACTGGGAAACGAGAATATCCAGAAGACGCCTGCGCTGAGGGGGGTCGCGCAAAACCAGGTCCACGTCTTCCGGGGAAAACAGAACAGCGTTGAATGTACCAATGAGAGCGGCGAGGCGAGGGAGGGGAGTCGTTTCAAGATAGGCTTTTTTTTTGCCAACACGCGAATCGTAAGCCACCCGAACGGGAAACGGCCGGCCGTCACGTTCAATAACTGCATCAATGCTGAAGTAATCTGCGCCCCAGCGGACCACATCACGGTCTTTTGCACCCCGACCGGATTTTGCAATGGCCAGAAAATAAATGGCTTCCAGCAGGTTCGATTTTCCACGCGCATTTTCGCCACAGATCGCGGTTCTATCTTTGTCGAACGCAAATTCGGCCTGCTCGAAATTTCGATAATTGGCCAGCTGAATTACTGAAAGGTACAATTCGCATCGCCCATCAATCATTGAGTCGAAGCGGCATCAGCAGGCATAGATAATCTTCGCCTTCGTGCTGTTCAGCTGGGCGAATAATCCCGGCGGTGACCGGGCTGTCCAGCTCAAAAAGCACCTGCTCGGCATCGATCCGCCGGAGAATATCTATCAAAAACGCAGAATTATAGCCCACGGCCATTTCTTCGTCGGCATAATCGGCTTCCAGAACCTCACGGGCTTCTCCGCCAATTTCCTGACTGGCCGCTGAAAGCTCAATCTGGTTTCTCTGAAGGCTGATCCGGACCTGGTGGGTTTGAGAGCTGGATAAGATGGAAACACGCCTCACTGCAGGCGACAGCAACTCGGTAGACACTTTCAGCCGTTTTCCGTTGGTCTTTGGAATCACCTGCTCGTAATCTACATATGGGCCTTCTACAAGACGGGAGAACAACCGGATTGCGCCGATGCCTTCAGAAGATTCGGAATCTGAGGCCGGCAAATCGAACATGAGGTGGTTTTGGCCAAACTGCACACGTGCCAGCTTGCTTCCGGAAGACATTAACTTGACCAGGTGGTTCAGCGCCCGGGTAGGTACAATGGCTTCCGTTTTCACGCTTCCAGCCTGAGAACTGGGCAACGCCTTGGAGTATTTGACCAATCGGGCACCATCTGTTGCCACCATGGTCATCCGGTTATCCCCAATTTGCCAGAGTACGCCGTTGAGCACAGGCCGGGTTTCATCCCGAGAAACCGCAAACGCAGTTTTAAAGATCATGTCCTTCAACACCTGGCCATTGTCTCGAGCGCCGGACGCCTCTCCTTCTTCTTCTTCTCCAGGGAAACTCATTTCGGGCCCTTCAATTTCTTTGGGCAATTCCGGAAAATCCTCGGGAGGCACAGACATCAGAGCATACATGGCATCTGCCCCCCCCTGACGCTGAAGTGTAACCCGCCCCTCGTCCGCGTGCAAAATAATAGTTTCGTCGGGCAACTCTCGAACGATTTCTGCAAACTTTCGGGCAGGAACCGTTGTGGCGCCTGGCACATCTACAGAGGCTGACAGGGTGCAAAGAATTGAAATGTCCAGATCGGTTGCACTTAAACGCAACCCTTCTCCTTCGGTGGCTTCCATGAGAATATTGGAAAGTACCGGCAAGGCTGTTTTGGTTGGAACAATATCCAGGACGGCATTCACGCCCTTGAGCAATTCTTCTCTTTCAATGACCACCTTCATGAAAGCCTGTCTCCCTCTATTATTATGGGCGGTTTTATTGCCAGTAAAATCACAGTGGGAAACGCACGCGAACTGGCTCGAAAAGAAGAGGTTTTTCCCTCTTGAAACCGGCCTTTTAGAAAGCCGACCAACAACGACGTAATATACTGATTTTTCTTGGATTTGTCAATAGAATTTTCCCAATCAGTACAGCTTTCTGGACCCCTGATTTTCCCACTTTTTTGACTCGCGTAAATGTCTATAAATGCACAGTATAGAAGACCCCTTTCACAGCCACCTGCCTGGGGCTTTCCCTGGTTGCTCAATTAGACACGATTCCGGCCCGTTTTTTGACTCCTTTTTGGCTTATAACTCACCCGAACCGGCCTCGATCTTACAAAGGGCTAAGCAGAGAAGGGATGTGTTGGCGTCATCACTCTCGGCCGTAGACAATTCCATCAGATGCATACAGTGAGAATTCGTTCGACTACGAGAGCTGGATTTACCAAAGTAAGCCTCCAGACACAACCTGATCCTTTCACACCGTGCCCCAACATCCCCCGCCCTCCTCCACATATCCCTCGCACTTGTCCACCTCCCACGCCCAGCATCTTGCGTATCGAGGATATCCACACAGGCCAATGTGGATAAATCGGCCACAAAATCAGCACCCTTGTTTTCCGCACCTCATAACCCATTGCACCAAAAGGTTATATACGATCTTGTGCACCCCATGTGCACGCGTCACAAAATGTGGAAAAGAATCTGGACACATTGTGGATACACCGTATTGAAAATCCATCCACAGTGCACATGGTGGACAACTGTTATTCTTTGCACATTTTATCCACAGACTACCCACAGCTCTTCTTCCTCTCTCGCGTGCACAACTACTGGTTTGTACAGGCCTTAGACACACGATTAAATCTTTTGCACAGAATTCACACTCTTGTTGTTGTTGTACTTGTACTTTAGTATTTAGAAACTAAATAAATAAAAACAATAAAAGACTTTTGCTCTTTCGTCCACTTCTGCTCCTCGCAGCCTCTATGGATATACGAATCCTGATATAGAAGAAGGGCCTGATTCTCCCTGGAAGCAGAGAGCGTCAGGCCCTTCTTATGAATCAACTCCGATTCAATTTCTGGTATTATGCCGGAGAATACCTCTGAATCTGTTCCCGGAGCTGAGAAATCAACCCTTCAAACCCTGGATCTTCTGAAACGCGCTGTTCTACGTTTCGGCAGGCATGGATGACGGTTGAATGGTCTCGATTCCCAAACAGGCTTCCGATGGTTTTTAAGGGTGCACCGGTCAAGGCTTTGCATAAATACATACTCACATGCCGAGCGATTGCGATCTCCTGTTTCCGCGTGCTACCTACCAATAGCTCTTGAGAGACCTGAAAGAAGCCTGCTGTTGCTTTTTGAATCTGCTCGATACTAATGGGCGACCGGGTGCTCCGAGTCTTCCCAAGAGCCTCCAGGCTGTGTTTCACCAGGTCTACAGACAATGGTTCAGCCCGGTGGCGGGCTCGGCTGATTACTCGAATGAGTGCCCCTTCCAGTTCTCTTATATTTGAATTTACCTGTTCAGCAAGGGAGAGAGCAACATTGTGTGGCAACACAACCCCGTGCTCTTTTGCCTTCCTGTTCAAAATTGCGATCCGTGTTTCCAGGTCTGGCGTTGAAATATCTGTAACCAGACCCCATTGAAAACGAGAAATCAACCGGTCTTCAAACCCCTTCAGGGTAGACGGCGGGCGATCTGAACTCAGAATAATTTGTTTTTGATTTTGGTAGAGTGTATTGAACGTGTGAATCAGTTCTCGCTGACAACCTTCGGTTTTCACGTAAAACTGGATGTCATCAATTAACAGCACATCTGCGTGTCGATAGATCTTTACATATTCGGAAGTATCTTGTTTTTGAATCGCTTCCAGATAGTCGGAGAAGAATTTTTCAGCCGTTACGTACACAATTTTTTTGGCTGTCCGGTTTCGAACGCAATAATCTCCAATTGCTTGCAGAAGATGCGTTTTTCCAAGGCCCACGTCACTGTAAATGACAAGGGGGTTGAACGCGGTTTGTCCGGGTGATTCGGCCACCGACTTTGCTGCCGTGAAGGAAAACTCGTTGCTGTCTCCTACGACAAAATTATCAAAGGTATACCTTGGGTTCAAAGGAAAGACGGGTGTAATGGCGTTGGCCGGGGCCGTTACTGCTGGAAATGTTTGTTGTGAAACCGATACGGGCTGGTTGGGGGACTCGGCTTCCAGGAGATCCTGAGAAGAATTGTCCGTGAAAGCAACGGGACCCAGATAGGCCCTGTCCGTTGTTATAACAACGAACTCTAACGTGGGTTTCCACGTAGTTTCTTCCTCGATGGTTGTCCGAATCAACCAGGTATAGTGCTCTTCAAGCCAATCTGCGAAAAAAGAAGTTGGCACCTCAATCACGGATTTGTCCGGGCCCAACTCTGTGCATTGGGTAGGACCAAACCAGGTTTCAAAGCTTTGAGGTTGTATCTTATTTCGAATCGCCCGGAGACACTTAGCCCAGTGGTCGGAAGGACTGTTTGACATAGGACCAGATCCATCCACGCCGTAAAGAAGCGGTACAGGTGCTATTTTTCGCTGAGGGAATATGGGAAGATCAACCCAACCTGAACTCGTCTGCAGGGACGGTATTGAGGAAGCCGTCTCAGCAAAGATCACCGGGCACTCTCACGGGGAAAAGCAGAATTAACCTACTTGAATAAAGTAAGTTAAGACGGTGAGAAAATACCTGACGATGGTAGAAGAGGAGGTAAAAAAGACGAGTAAATCAGGAATATGGGGGTTATATACCTTGGGGGAGTTCCCGGCGCCCATTCACCGAGAGGTAGGTTGCTCAAAAACTAATGCATGGCACCTCAATTGTCAAGGTCTTTTCTCCGCCCAGAGACGCGTCTATACTTATATCTAAGCCCAAAAAAAACAGGGAATTGGCTATATGTAACACAATATAATGTATGAAAATAATTTCAATACAATATGTTGTGGGCAAGCAACTGGAGGTGGTTTGAGAGGGCTGAAATCGCTTGACAAACCACCCATCCTCATCTATATTCACAACTCTCTCTTACGCACTCAGATACATCGTATTGCCGGTGGCTGCGGCATCTTTGTTATGTGGAAAGGAAGCAAATACCATGAAAAGAACATTTCAACCCAGCAACCGCAAACGGAAAAACAAGCACGGTTTTCGCCTGCGCATGCGTTCCGCCAGTGGACGGCAGGTGCTCTCGCGGCGCCGGCGCAAAGGACGCACGCAGGTCTCTGCCTGACGCTCGCTTGTGGGTAAATCCAATGGTGCGCTGGATCGTGAAATCCGGCGGTTGCTGCGTGAGGGCCGTATTTATCGAGGACGCTGGGTACACGTTCGAGCGATACCCTCTGATCAGACGCGCACAATTATTACGGTCCGTCGAAAGTTTGGGAACGCAGTTCGCAGGAACCTGGTTCGTCGCCGGATTCGAGAAATTTGCCGGGAGGCTGGTCCTGGCTGGTTCTCAGGTTATCTGGTTATGATTTCAGTTGGAGACGGATCTTCAGGTGCCCCTTTTGGTGCCTTGCATGCAGATGTTGCCGGAGCACTGCGGGTGCTTGGGTTTCTGGATGCGTAGGTTCGTAAGTTTCCAAATTCGATCATATATTTCATTTTCATGAGTGGCCTCTGGTATGGAGGCCTTTTCAATATGTGTGGCTTCTCGGTATCTCTTCTGCTGGCGGGCCTGCTGCACGTTGAAGGAATTGGTGAATGGATCGACGTACCATTCTTGCTTTCGTTTTTATTGCGCTGATCATTATTCTGACTCCTTATTATATGAAATTGGTTGTGGGTGACCAGCCGGTTCGCAGCACTCCCGAAGTTGTGGATCAGGTTGAGAAGTTGCCCGATGCAGGTGAGTCTTACGAGCGTTCAGCTTCCCGCCCTGCGGCAGCTCCCCCTGAGAAGCAACCGACTCCTCAACCTTCGCGACAAACGACGCCTCCCAGAGCATCCATAGCTCCTGTTGAGAACTTTGTTGCCCGCCAGGTTACTGTTGAGACGGACAGATTTCTGGCAACCTTCTCCACGCGCGGGGGTGTACTTACCAGTGTGCGTTTGAAAGACTACCTGGATCCGTTGGGAAATATTCTGGAACTCATTGGCCCGGGAGGTGCCGGCTTTACGCTGGCACACAACGGGCAATCGCTTGATGCGCTCGAATTTGTTCCTGACCGGTACGGATTGGTTCTCTATGGAGATGAGCAAAGTGAGCTTGTGTTCCGTGCAGTCGTGGGTTCTGATACCTTTTTTAAACGCTTCCGTTTCCAGGGGAATCGGTATCGCACTGACCTCCAGGTAGGGTCCGACAGGCCTGTTCCAAGCGACCGTCTTGCACTGGGTTGGTCCGGTGGCCTTGCGGACACAGAAGGGGATCCGGTCGAACACATTACGTACTCTATGATCGTAACCCGGTCCGGAGATGAAGTGGATGAGTGGGACGTAGCTGATCTTGGGCCGGACGGGGATCCTCCTCCGAGTGGCAGAGTTTCCTGGGTTGGTATCCGTTCAAAATATTTTCTTGCAGCGCTGATCCCGCCAGATGGCCGGTATGATCTTGAACTGGAAGGCACAAACCCCTCCCCTGAACATGAGGACTACCAGGTCAGTATTCGTGCCGACGCTGGAGATGGCCCGTTTTCGTATGGTGCTTATCTGGGTCCCATTTCTTACGACCTGCTTGTGGCGCAGAATACAGATTTATCCGGCAACCATAGAGAACTCGAGTTGGACGAGTTTATGCAATATGGGTATCGGTTGTTGCATCCGATTATGAAGCCCATCACGATCCTGATCTTGAAAGCCTTTCTCTCTTTGCACGGCCTGATTCCCAACTACGGCATCGTCATCATCGTTTTCTCGATCCTTATTAAAATTGTCGTGTTTCCGATGACACACAAGAGCCTTGAGGCTGCTGCCAAGATGCAGGAGTTACAGCCCAAGATTGCGGCCCTTCGAGAGAAATACACTGACGACCAGCAGAAACTGAACACAGAAATGATGAAGCTGTATAAGGATCAAAAGGTGAATCCGCTTGGTGGGTGTTTGCCAATGCTTCCTCAAATGCCAATTCTGTTTTCTTTGTTCAACGTGTTTCGGGGCGCTATTGAGTTGCGTCAGTCCGAATTTGTCATGTGGATCACGGATCTCTCGCAGCCTGATAAGTTGATGGTGGGTGGGTATGAAGTCCACGTGCTCCCATTACTTATGGCTGTTTCTTCGTTCTTCCAGTCCAAGATGACTATGAAAGACCCCAAGCAGGCAGCGATGATTTATGTCATGCCCATCTTTATGACCTGGATCTTCTGGAGTATGTCTTCTGGCCTGGTGCTTTACTGGACCATGTACAACTTGCTTACGGTAGTCCAGCAACAGGTGATGGAACATACCAAGAAATCACTGGGTACGAAATGAGGTCATTTTGCGCCCCTCTGATACGGATACCATCGTCGCTGTTGCAACGGCCCCTGGTGAAGGTGCGATTGGCATTGTTCGGCTAAGCGGCAAAGATGCAATTCGCATAGCAAGTTTGTGCTTTACCTCGGGTCGGGCGTTGGACACGATCTCGGATCGTATTCTCACATATGGGCAATTCATAGTACAAGGCCAGGGCCTCGATGAGGTCCTGGCTTCTGTCATGCGGGGTCCTCGTAGTTTCACGGGGGAAGACAGTGTAGAATTTAATTGTCACGGAGGGCCGCTCCTTCTTCGGCGAGCCGTTGAAGCGCTGGTCCGCTGCGGGGCCCGGTTGGCAGAACGGGGTGAATTTACGCGTCGGGCATTTTTGAATGGACGCATGGACCTGACCCGGGCTGAGGCGATTGCAGATATGATCTCTGCTCCTTCGGACCTGGGGCTGCACTCGGCTTATTTTCAATTGAGAGGTGGCCTTTTTCAACGGTTCACTACAATGGCCGAGAACTTGCGTCACGCTTTGATGCTTCTAGAAGCAGGTCTTGATTTCTCTGAGGATGTGGTCATCGACTGGCCGGCAGTTCAGGGACCTCTGGATTCTGCGCGAGATGAAATAGGTCGTCTCCTGGCATCCTATCACTGCGGCAAGGTATTCCGTGATGGGGCCAGCGTTGTCCTGGTGGGCCGTCCCAACGTTGGAAAGTCTAGCCTGATGAATCGTCTCCTCGAAGAGGATCGGTCGATCGTAACGGAAGTCCCCGGGACAACTCGGGACACCATTGAAGAGGCAGTTGACCTGGACGGTCTGCGGGTCATGCTTGTTGATACAGCAGGCTTGCGGGAATCTACGGATCCAGTCGAACAAGAAGGCACCCGGCGGTCTGGGTTGTGGATCGAGCGGGCAAATGTTGTACTTTTTGTGGCAGACGGCTCCCTCCCTCCGCTCCCTGAAGACCTGACACTTGTGGATGGCCTTGATGGACGGCTGGTGCTCCCTCTTCTGAACAAAGCGGACCTGGGTACTCATCCTGAATGGAACACGGCTCTTGGGGATCTGTCTCCCCTCTTCATCTCTGCTCGAACTGGACAAGGTGTTGATGAATTGAGGCTGCGGTTGCGCGGGCTTATTTTGGGCAAGATGCCAACAGGCGGCGAGGTGGTGACTCGAGAGCGGCATGCGGACGCGCTTGCTTCTGCCTCGACCGCGGTTGATCGGGCGATTCATGCGCTGGATGCACGTCTTCCTGGCGAGGTGATTGCGCTGGAGGTCCGGGAGGTTCTGGAAGCTCTCACAGGCATCATTGGTGAAACCACTTCTGACGATGTTCTGGACCGGATTTTCAAAACTTTTTGTATTGGGAAATAGGATTGTTCCACGTGAAACACACGGAGCGCTTTTTTTTGTTCCACGTGGAACAGTTCATGATGTTGTTGGTCGATTCTGGTTTGTCGATTTTGTGGAGGATGTATGCCCGATGATCTCGTTTCTCAGGCGGGGACAATTGGGGTTCGCCTGAACTCCGGTCAAGTGAAACAAATGGAGATGTATGAAGACCTGCTCAGGACCTGGGCTGGGCGAGTCCGTCTTGTGTCACGGGGAGATATTGACCTTCTGCGCGATCGCCATGTTTTGGATAGCCTTTCGGTTGTACCCCATTTGCCGAATGGAACTTCTAGGGTGCTGGACATTGGAAGCGGTGGCGGGTTACCTGGTATCCCGGTTCAGATCGCTTGTCCTGATCTGCATGTGACACTCGTTGAGGCCACAAGGATGAAAGCGCTCTTTCTGGCCGATGCAAAGACCCAATTGAATTGTGAAAACCTTCGTGTGGAGCACGCCAGATCTGAGCAACTGGTGGGTCTTGAGTCCTTTAAAGAGGGGTACGATGTTGTGCTGGCCAAAGGGGTTGCAAAGCTCCCAAAACTCTGGAAACTCGCGCGGCCTTTCCTTCGGCCTGGTGGGGCATTGTACGCTTTTAAAGGCCCCGGCGAACTTGCCGCAGAGCGCGAACTGGCTTTTGGGTCTGGGATCGCTCACGAGATTCTGTTGAGCAACCGCAACCCTGGACAGCCGCCCCGAGCTTTTGTTGTGGTCGTTCGGCAGTAATCGAGATCCAGACGAAAGCGAACGCAAAGAGAACAGGGCTGCCCCGTTGAAAGGGCATGCCCTGTTCTCTTTATCTTACAAACTCAATTCGGATGGCTATCCCCCGGTGGGAGACAGGAATTCAAAAGGTGTCCCTTCGACGAGTTCAATCAATACTCCCTGGGTTGACCGTGGGTGGAGGAATGCTACTTGCCTGCCAAGGGCCCCAGGGCGAATCTCACCGGCACAAATGTATCCTTTGGATTTTGAATCCAGAACCGCACGCTCAATATCTGGAACACGCATTGCAAGGTGGTGTAATCCTTCGCCGTGCTTTTCGATAAACTTCCCGAGCTGCCCTCCCTTGCCAACAGGTTCAAGAATCTCAAGGAGGGAAGTTCCAGCGCGCAGAAAAACCAACCGAACCGATTCTGAATGGACAGTCTCGGTATGGAGTGTAGTAAAACCCAGATCGAGATAAACCCGTTGCGCCAGATCCAAATTCTTCACAGCAATGGCCGTATGGTCAACTTCATAACCCAGGTTCATGATACGCCTCCTTCACGGTATGTTCCCCAGCGTGACTTGAGAACGTCTGTAATTTCTCCAATTGTAGCGCCCTGCAAGCCAGCTTCGACAAACGCCTGTGTCATTTCACCTTTGCCAACTGGGGCGCTGTGAACCCGATCCAGGGCATCCCGCACACGGTCTTTACTCCGGTTCGCCCGATGTTTGACCAGATTCTCCAGCTGAGTTTCTTCAGCTCCCGGTGGATGGCAAAAGGATTCTACAGCGACTTCCTGTTCGGCAACGAACGCGTTCACACCCACGACCGCAGTATGTCCGGATTCGATTTGCATTTGTTGGCGGTACGCAGAATCTGCAATTCGTCCTGCTGTAAACCCTCCACTCGCCGCTGCCACAGCACCACCTGCGCCCTCGATCTCTCGAATATGCGCCAGGGCTTCTTCTTCAAGAGAATCTGTTAGCTTCTCAAGTGTGTGAGACCCACCCAGTGGATCGACAAACTTTGTGATCCCAGATTCGAGAGACAGAATTTGCTGGACCTTCAGCGCAATTTCGACCCCGGCTTCCGAAGGTAGGCCCAATGCCTCGTCGAATGCGTTTACATGGAGAGATTGTACACCGCCCAGAACGGCTGCCAGAGCCTGGAGCGTGGTTCGTACCGTGTTATTTAAAGGTTGCTGTGCCGTGAGCGTTGAACCAGCCGTCTGGGCATGAAAGCGCATCCGATGGCACGCCGGATCAGAAATGTCCAGTTCATCCCCTACCAGCCTGGACCAGAGTCGACGACCCGCCCTGAACTTTGCAACTTCTTCGAGAAAGTTATTGTGTACGGCAAAGAAAAAAGAAAAACGTGGCAAAAGCTGGTGCATGTCCAGGCCTCCGGCTCGGGCTGCATGCGCGTACGCAAGAGCATGGGAGAAGGTGTACCCCAATTCCTGGGCTGCGGTTGAGCCTGCTTCACGCATGTGATATCCGCTTATGCTGATCGGGTTCCAGCGGGGGATTTCCTGAAGTGTGTAGGCCATCAAATCTGTTGTCAGTTGCATCGAAGGTTTGGCAGGAAATATATATGTTCCACGTGAAACATATTCTTTCAAAATATCGTTCTGAACGGTTCCAGAAAGAGATTCTGGGGAAATACCCTGGCGCTGAGCAGCGCCTACATAAAGAGCTAGTAGCAGTCCCGAGGGTGCATTTATGGTCATAGAGGTGCTTACAGCATCCAGTTGAATCCCTTCGAAAAGGGACTCCATGTCAGCAAGCGTGTCGATGGCTACCCCCACCCGCCCCACTTCCCCTCTGGCAAGAGGATGGTCTGAATCCAGGCCCAACTGTGTAGGTAGGTCAAACGCAACACTGATCCCGGTTTGTCCTCGGGCAAGAAGGGTACGGAATCTTTCATTGGCCTCGGTGGCCGTTGCGTATCCGGCGTACTGGCGCATGGTCCAGGTTCTGCCCTGATACATCGTGGGGTAGACGCCACGGGTAAAAGGTGGGTGCCCTGGAAAACCAAGCTGATCCATGTAAGCAGAAGACACTGTCCCGTCTGGCAACCCCAGAAGACCTGGTCGGCCGTCAGGTTGGCGGAGAGAACAACCTGCTTTGGTGACTTCGGATTCCCATATCTTCCGTTGTTCTAGAAAACGCTCCTGGGCCCCATCTGCCCGATCATGGGGTTCGGACGAATTAGAATTCATAGTACCTGCTTCATCGGCCACGAACGCCTCCATTTGCTTGAAAAACAGGCCCTGGTCGGGTCTGCGCTTCAGAAATTAGATAAAGTATTGTAAACATTAATTTTAAACAAGAAAAACCGAGACGCGCACAGAGCTCTTGTGGGGGGACAATATTAGAAGTAAGGGTAAAATCCTGGATTCAATGAGATCGTGCCTTAAAATGCCTTATGGGTGCCTTCAATTGGATTCGTGCTTGATCGATTTGCAGAAAGGTCAAAAAAGTGTAAAAAAAACAGCCATAGCGTGGCTGGGGTGATGAAAGACAAGATGGAACATCCGGCAACGTGCATTATGGAATACCGGCCATGGCTTTGGCCGTGTTCAACAAGGCTTCCCATTGTTGTGGCGTCATCTGTCGGGCAACCCGAATCAAGGAGGGTAAATCTCGTTCCGACATGGAAACCGCATCTACAAGAGCAGCTCGCCAGGCTTCATCTTTAAGAATGCTTCGAAGCTCGGGTTGTTCGAGCGCGGCAAAAAGCTCGGGATCGAGAAGATCCCGATTGGAAAGAAGCTTGCCAACGATTGGATCGGTGAGCAATTTGTCCATCTGCTGAAAGAGTTGTCGAACCTGGGAGGACTCCGCGCGCTCCAGGTATGCGGCAATGAGAAGCTTTCTAACGTCAAGCTCCAGAATCTTGGCAAGCTTCAGGCAGAGCTCTTCAGATGGTATCCGCTCCCCCTTTTCAATCTGACCTATGTATGTGCCCCACACGCCGATCTGCTCACCCAGGCTTTGCTGGCTAAACCGTCCTTTGCGGGCTTCTTTGATCATGGAGCCAAACCCCATCACATCCTCCTCCGGGTCAATTGTATTGCGGACTGTACAATATCATATGAAAAGGCGGCCGTGGCAAGGCAAAAACCAACCCGATCTACACAAAAGCGTGTGATGGAGAAAAGATTTCTTCTTGACAGCACACACTAGAGAGCGTATATTTTTCTATACCCTTCCGGCACTCCCCAGCCGGAAGGCCATACACACAAGCTAGTGTGTGTATGCGTGGGTCGTAAGATCCACGCTTGCAGGGAGATATGAAAACCTAAGATCATTAGACTCTTAAGTTTTCAGTCTCACCCTACGTGGGGAGGGTAAGATCAGCCTTGCTCATTTTCCCTTTTCTCCCCTGATCTGCCTCATCAGCCCTCCCCACATTTCCCCTTTTTTATATCGACACTGCTTTTCGGGGCGGTCTCCGTCAGGCCCTGGGTGAAGTGTTTGTATCAGGAATTTACCTGGATATTCTGAGGTAAGTTCTTTTACAAGCACAGCGGGCCGGAGGTTTGTCCGTCAAGTTCTGAGCATGGAGGAGTTCATTGCCTGCTACGCACGATTTGCGCCGCACAGACAGAACCATTAAGGAAACCCCAAGGCGGCGATCGGAGGTTGCCTTTTTTCTCCTGGTGTTGGGTGCGGGTACCTGGATGTTGTTGTCTGTTCTGTTTGGATTGATTTCGAAATAACCCGAGAGTTCAGGATTTGTTGCCGAAACAGGGCTTTGCATACAGGAGAACGCAACATGGCGCTGGACATCGCAGACCTGGATTTGATTCGAAAAACCGTACAGGAAGTCGTTGAGACTTCTCAAGAGCGGTTGGCGCAGATGGTAGCCAAGCAGACGGTGGCCGTTCAAGATGAGGTGCGTGGGATTCAAGATGCCCTTCGAAAAGCCAGCAGTCACCAGGCGCAGGTTGAAGCAGATCTAGCGGATCTGAATCGAACTTCCGAAGTACTCAGGCGGCGCGTACAAAATATTCACGACCATATCAATAATATGAATCTTCCAGACCGAGAGTTTACCCTTCGTCTTGGGCATCTGGAGCGAGAGGTTGCGGAGATTCGGCAGCGTCTTGCCATTTGAGGTTGAACAAAAAAAGAGAAGGCGGCCAGAATAAACCGGCCGCCTTCTCTTTTTTGTTTCTATAAATTACACAACAGGGTTTTCGATTCGCCCAATACTGTCAACCTCGCAAGCAACAGTGTCCCCTGGTTTGAGCCAGAGTTGCGGGGTCCGGCCCATGCCTACGCCTGGAGGGGTCCCTGTAAATAGAAGGTCGCCAGGAGAAAGGGTGAAAACCTGCGACAGGTAGTAAATCAGATGTTCAATCTTAAATATAAGCTGATCTGTCTTGGAATTCTGGACCGTTTCACCGTTGACAATACAGCGGATGCCGAGATCGTGGGGGTTGGGGATCTCATCGGTCGTAACAATATGTGGACCAAGAGGGGCAAATGTATCAAAAGTTTTGCCCAGAAGCCATTGGCCGGCCGGTTTTTCCAATTGGAAATCTCTGGCACTGACGTCGTGCCCCACGGTGTACCCAAACACGTGATCGAGAGCCTTCGCTTCTGGAATGTTCTTGCCAGATTTGCCAATGACCACCACCAGTTCCACCTCATAATCCAGCTTGGATGAAGATCGAGGCGCTTCGATGGCATCCCCAGGACCGATGATACATGAAGCAAATTTGGAGAAAACCACTGGTTCGGGAGGAATCGGCATGTTGCTTTCGGCAGCATGGTCGGCATAGTTCAGGCCAATACAAATTACTTTTTGGGGGTTGCTCACCGGGGCAAGGACGCGGATTAGATCCGCGCTGACGGTTGCGGCTCCAGATTCAACAGCGCGCTGCGCGGCCTGGAGTGCGCCTGAGCCAGCTTCGATGAAGCCAACTATGTCTGAAGGAATGGACGCATCTGCACGGTTCAAATCCACAACCGAATTGCCCTTGCGGGCGCCAAGCCGGGTTTCACCATTGTGCTCAAAACGAAGAAGCTGCATAAGAGATTCCTTATTTCAAGAATGAAAAGAAACTACCGCTGACGATACAGGGATGCAGGTCAGGCCGAAGGACCGGTCATTTGATCCGGTCTGACGAGCTGGTCGAATTCGGCTTCCGTTAACAGGTCAAGGGCTGCAGCGGCTTCACGAAGAGTAAGGCTGTCCGTAAAAGCCTTCTTGGCCACTTTGGCAGCATTATCGTACCCAATATGAGGGTTGAGCGCAGTTACGAGCATCAATGACTGCTTCAAATGGCGGGAAATGTTTTCTTTGTTGGGTTCAATGCCAACCGCACAGTGATCATTAAAAGACTGGCAAGAATCGGCAAGGAGCCGAATTGATTGAAGAAGATTGTAAATTAACACTGGCTTAAAGACGTTCAGCTCGAAGTTCCCTGAAGCCCCGGCAAACCCAATGGTTGCATCGTTACCAAGCACCTGAGCTGCTACCATGGTCATTGCCTCACATTGGGTCGGATTGACCTTGCCAGGCATAATTGAACTTCCGGGCTCATTGGCCGGCAGGCTGAGTTCGCCAATACCACATCGTGGACCGGAAGCCAACCAGCGGACATCGTTGGCAATTTTCATCAAAGAACAGGCCAGTGTTTTTAAGGCACCACTGGTTTCGACAATTGCATCGTGGGCCGCGAGCGCCTCAAATTTATTAGGGGCTGAAACAAACGGAAGATCGGTAAGGTTGGCAATTGTCGCTGCTGACCGATCGGCAAATTCGGGATGTGTATTGAGGCCAGTGCCTACTGCGGTTCCACCGAGGGCCAGCTCGTAAATATTTGGAAGACAACGTTCAATACGCCCCAGGCCATTGGACAACTGGGTGACATATCCCGAGAATTCCTGGCCCAGTGTCAGAGGAACAGCGTCCATCAGGTGGGTGCGACCAATCTTAATGATATCGGAAAACTCGGCTGCCTTTGCTGACAGAGTATCACGCAACTGCCGAACCATCGGTAAAAGTCGGCGATTGATTTCCGTAGCTGCCGCAATATGCATGGCAGTTGGAAACGTATCATTAGATGATTGGGCCATATTGACATGGTCGTTCGGATGTACGGGTTTCTTGCTTCCCATCTTCCCACCAGCCAGTTCGATGGCCCGGTTGGAGATCACTTCATTGGTATTCATATTCGTCTGGGTTCCGCTGCCTGTTTGCCAGATGCGGAGGGGAAAGTGATCGTCGAGTTTGCCTTCGATGACCTCGTCCGCGGCGCGTACTAGAAGGTTGCAAAGGTCGTTCGGAAGGTTCCCGAGTTCGCAGTTGACAAGGGCGGCCGCTTTTTTTAGTGTACCCAGGGCCCGGATTAATTCGCGGGGCATGCGCTCTTCGCCAATGTCAAAATGAATGAGCGAACGCGCGGTCTGGGCTCCATAGTATCGGTCGTCTGGAACCTGAATTTCGCCCATGCTGTCGGTTTCAACGCGGTGTGTCATAGCCTGTCTCCAGGAAAAAAGAATCTAAAGTTTGGATGCCGAAACCGGAAAAACCGTAAAAGAGAAGAAACAAAAAGTACATCCCGGAGCGGGCGGTGTCAAGTGAATTCCGGGAGCTAAAAGAATCGCAGATTCATTCCGATCTGGAAATCGGTGGATGGATTCGGAGCTTGAATGTGGCGTTGCGACAAATGCTGGATCTCTACGTATGCCTGAGGCCCGTGCGGTGGTTCAGCGGTGTGCCCAGCCCGGTCAAACACCCTGAATCGGTTGGGGGGTGTACGCTTGCCCCAAAAGGCAAACCCAAAGACGCGAACATGCGATGACAGAAATTGCTTGAAACAAACCTCTATATCAAGGGATCAAATGGTAAGGTGTAAGCAGAAGGATGACAAAATGAAACCTCAGGTCGATGAATAGACACCAGAGATGTGGGGGGAACCATGAGATTACAATCAGCTTGGTGGATGGTATGTGCGGTTTTGCTGCTTCAAGGTTGCAGCGAAAGTGGACCTCAGCAAGAAGAGGCGCAGGGCGAAGAAAAGCACAAAAAAAAGGAAGCACCACCTGAAAAGGAAGACCATAAAAAAACGAATTTCTGATGGCTCAAATGCAGGGCCTACGGACAAAAATTGTGACGAATTATGGAGAGATCGAGCTGCAGTTTTTCCCGGAAAAAGCACCCGTGCATTGTTTTGCATTTATCATTCGCGCAGAAAGTGGATTTTACGATGGCCAACTGTTTCATCGGGTTGTGCCTGGGTTTATGATACAGGGTGGAGACCCCAACAGCACGGACGAAGATCCGTATAACGATGGTCGGGGCAAACCGATCGTGGCCATCCCCCACGAATTCAACGATCTGGAGCATACCCGAGGGCGGCTGTCCATGGCCCGCGTAGCCAATGTAGCGATTGGGGCGGGTTCACAGTTTTTTATTTTGCAAAAAGACACACACAGGCTGGATGGGAATTATACGGTTTTCGGAGAAGTTGTTTCGGGGATAGATGTGGTTGATCAGATTGCAGGTGTTGAAACCGAAGAGAAGGATCCGGAATTAAAAAACCGTCCGGTGAAGCCGGTGGTCATTCAAAAAATGATCGTGTACACCCGTCCATAAGTGATCCATCGACCAGGTTGTATGCTGTAGAGAGGCTCGGGACGACATCAGGTTCGCCCGGGCCTTCGCGTGTACTGGTTGGCCTTGTTTGGGCAAAAAAAGGTCCCAAGAAAATTATCCACATATTATTCACATTGTGGATAATAGGGTAGGCCTCTGAGAACCAGATGATAAAAATCAGATTTATAATAGTTTATAAAAAATGAACATTACGTACCCCACAATAATTCACTTATCTGTCTCAATAAATCAGAATGCACAAAAGAAAAATTGAACCCGCTAAATCCATCCTGAAAAGAAGAAAAAGAATGGGCGAAAAGACAGGAGAAAGGAACGAAGATTTCACTTGCTCGGCATTCTGGATTATTCTATATTTAACAAATTCAATAGTATCTGTACCACTCTCAAGTGAGAAACACCTGCCAAGCGTGGGTTCACATCTTAGCCCAGGGAAACGGGCGCGTGATAGAGAAGGTAAAAGAAGACGTTGCGGAGTTGCTTGAGCCGTCCACCCATTACCTGGTAGAAAAACGGTTCCGACCCGATTTTCTGACGATGGTTGGGTTTGCCTTGAACGTGGGTGCAGCTGTTCTGTTTGGCATGGACCACCTGCGGTGGGCCGGGCTGGCTGTTCTGGTAGCTGGTGTATTCGATTTTTTGGACGGACAGGTCGCCCGAGCGGGCCGGAGCGCAACGACGTTTGGAGCGTTGTTGGATTCCACTGTAGACAGGTATTCAGAAATTTTTGTGTGGTTCGGGATTGCTGTGAGTTTTATCCGGGCCGGATCGTTCTGGACCAGTTCTGCCATCTTTTTTGCCCTGGCTGGATCCCTGATGGTCAGCTACGTGAGAGCACGCGCAGAGGGGTTGGGCGAAGAGTGTAAGGTGGGTTTCATGCAACGTCCGGAGCGAGTGATTGCCATTGGGGTAGGCGCACTCGTGGGTGAAATTGGGTTGACAGTAGCGGTCTGGGCAATTGCAACCCTGTCCAATTTTACGGCATTGCACCGGGTATTGTATTTCCGGAAGAATTCCAAAAGTCCTGACAAGCCAGGTTTGTAAACACAGGCCGGTTCCAACGCCACGTTGAATCGTTACTTATCACATCAGCCAAACCGTGCGGCCCGGGGGTTCCACCGGGTCTTTTCGTTTTCGGTTGTCTTAGCGGCTCGGGTTGTCTGTGAAACCGGTGAAGGATTGAGCCCAGGTCGAACGGAGAAACAAACCCGTGAAGGGCGCATTTATTACATTTGAAGGGATTGACAAAAGCGGGAAATCGACCCAGGCGGAGACGCTTCTGGCGCGGCTCCGGGCTTCTGGCCGCGAGGTTGTGTTTACACGGGAGCCAGGGGGCACGGAATTGGGCCGTGAGATTCGACACCTGGTGTTGAACCGGGAAGAGGCCCCCGCACCTGTGACCGAAATGCTCTTGTTTGCTGCAGACCGCGGGGAGCACGTTGAAACTCTGGTTCGACCTGCCCTGGCGAGTGGCAAAATTGTGATTTGTGACCGGTACATAGACTCTACAATAGCATACCAGGGATACGGCTTGAACATAGACCGGGAGAAATTGCAGACCATCCAGGAGATTGCCACCGGGGGGCTACAACCAGATCTTACCGTACTTGTAGATATTGATATTGAGACCGCACGGGCGCGAGGACTGGGGAAGGATGCCGATCGGTTGGAGAAAGCGAGCGATGCGTTTTTCAACCGGGTGCGTACGGGCTACCTGGAACTTTGCCAGAAGGATCCTGTTCGAATCATGCGTGTAGATGGAACCCAAAAGGTGGAAGAACTCTCCAATCAGATTTACAAAGAAATCCAAAATCGAAAATACATAAAATAACTACCCGAAGGGTGGGGAACTCCCATAGAGGGCAGTGCGTCTAAAATTTGGACTCGAATCCGTCGGGCCCAGGACGATAAACCATTCTCAAGATACGTACTCACGGTGGAGGCACCGGATGGTTAAGCGAAGTGGCAGGAGAAAACTCTGGATTGTAACAGCCCTGGTGGGCATACTGGCCGTGTACATCACTTTGGATTCGCGTCTGGTAAACGGAGAAGATGGATACGCCTCCGTAAGCCGCGGTATTGATGAATACGCCGAAGCGCTGAAGTTGCTTACAACCAGTTATTACAAACCTCTGGAAGCCGATTCTTTGACTTCGGCGGCCATTGAGGGCATGCTGGAAGACCTGGATCCATACACCCAGTTTCTGGGGCGCCGTGCCTACCAGGAATTGATGATTGATACGCGGGGCAAATTTGGTGGCCTGGGCATAACCATCAGCATGCGCGGCGGAGACGTACCGGTGGTGCTGAGTGTGATCGAGGATACCCCGGCCGACACATCGGGCCTGGTTGTGGGTGATCAAATTGTGAAAATCAACGGCGAAAAAACCTCAGGAAAAACGCTTGAGGAAGTTGTAGATGTTCTGCGGGGAGAGCCTGGAAAAGGCGTGATCATTACCATTGAGCGACCCGGCCGTACTGCGACTTTCGATCAGCCAATTGTCCGGGATCGAATTGGCGTGCGCAGCGTGCGTTCGGTTGCCGAAATTGAACCTGGGGTTGGGTATGTGAGCATGTCCGGATTGATCAACAGTCGGTTTGCAGAAACCACGCCCGCAGAGCTGGAAGAAGCCATCCAGGAAATGAAAGCCAGGAATGTGAAGGGTATTATTCTGGACCTTCGAGGAAATCCTGGCGGCCTGCTCTCACAGGCAGTTGCTGTTGCAGACAAATTTCTGGATCCGGGAAAAACGGTGGTGACCACCCGAGGCCGGGTACCCTCTCAAAATAAAGATTTCGAAACCGAGGAGCCATCGGCTGTACGAGATCTGCCGCTGGTGGTGCTGGTGAACGGACACAGCGCCAGCGCATCGGAGATTGTGGCCGGTGCGATTCAAGATTCGGACCGGGGATTGATTTTGGGTACACAGACATTCGGCAAGGGTTCGGTGCAATCGTTTCGGCAAATCGGCCAGGACAAGGCACTTAAATGGACAACCGCGCTGTATTATACGCCCAGCGGACGCAGCATTCACAAAGCCTCCCAGCGGATTCACCGGTCCACCGGCCCACTTCTCCAGGTGGGCGATAAAACCCTGTCTGCGTACCAGGTGGTCAGTATTATTGGAGGTTCGGAACGCAGGGCAGACGCAATTTCGGAACTGGTAGAGCGATTTGACCTGGATGTAGAAGCCGCAGAGCGGTTGGTGGATATGGATCTGGGTCAGATGGTAGGGTTGGGCTTGCGGTCGCAAGAAGGGGAGGCGGAGGGCGATGCAAAGACTGAGAAGTTCAAGACCGAAGGAGGGCGTACCGTATACGGGGGAGGTGGCATCACGCCGGACGTAAAGGTTGAACCAGAACGCCGCCCCCGACTGGTTATGGCAATTGGGCGAGCGGGTTTGTTCTTTGATTTTGCCGTACACTCTGCCGTCCGACGCACCTATCCCAAAAGTCCGGATGGGTTTGATGTAGGTGAAGACATCATGGCTGAATTTCGGACCTTTGTGGCAGACTCTGTCAATGCGGACAAACTTCGGTACCGCACCCCGGCAAAAGACCGGTTTCTGGAACTTGAACTCGCGCTAAAAGAAGCGGGTCTGGGAGGAGAAGCCGAACAAGCATCTCTGAAAAACTTGCGTGCCCTGGTAGAAAAAGAATGGGATAAAGAGTACGAAGAAGCCCTGCCATTTATTCGCCAAGAACTGGAACGTGCATTGGCCAACCGTCTGTGGGGCAGCCAGGGATATTTGCTGGCCTCGTTGAAAGGCGACAAACAATTGGAAGAGGCTGTACGAATTCTGCAGGATCCAGAAAAATACAAACAGAGCATGAAGATTGCTCTGGCAAAATAAAGGAACCTCAGACAACATAAATAAAAAAAAGCGGGCAACCAGAAAATGGGTTGCCCGCTTTTTTTATTTAGATTCCAACGCGTGCACCGCGTCCCACTCTTCAGAGGGTGGATCCTGTTTATAGTCCAGGCAGCGCTGGAGGAAAATTTGACAGGGTCCATCTTCCGGAGACACTTTGAGGCCCGCTTCAAAAAAAGAAATGGCATCATCCCACTTTCGAGCTTTATACATAGCCAGACCCTCTGCATAAAAATCAGCCACCTCCTGTTTTTCCGGATCGACCTGGCCTTTTCTCCCCAAAATTTCATAGACCCGCACAGGTTCGTCTTTGCCAACGACCCGGATGCTGTCCAGTTCCCGGACTTCAATGTCCTGACGTGAGGCCCGGTACGTGGTTTCAGAGATCATCGTGGTTACGCCGTAGGCTTTACCAGCACCTTCCAGCCGGGCTGCCAGGTTGACGGAGTCTCCCATAATTGTATAGTCAACACGAGTTTTTGAACCCATGTTGCCCACCACCATTTCTCCTGTATTGATGCCCATGCGCACGCGGAAAAACTCGCCCCGGCCCTGGTCGGCCCACATCTGGCGGAGCTCGACCATGCGGTTCTCGGTCTCCCATTTGGTGCGTAACTCAGAAATCTTATTTTGCATATCAATGGCGGCCAGCACAGCGCGTTCTGCGTGATCTTCAACGGGAATCGGCGCTCCGTAAAAAGCGATGATGGCATCGCCTTCAAACTTGTCAATGGTGCCGCCGTGCTGTCCAATGATGTCACACATTTCGGTGAGGTATTCGTTGAGGAGTTCCACCAGTTGTACAGGTGTAAGGTTCTCTGAGATACCGGAGAAACTGGCCACATCGGAGAAGAACGCTGTCATCACACGCTGGTCTCCACCCAACTGACCGAGCTGCGTCGGGTTCGCCACAAGTTGTTCGATCACTTTGGGATCCAGATAATGACCAAAAGCGCCTTGCACGAACTCTTTTTCTTTTTCTTTTTGCACATAATTGTAAAGTGTAATGCTCAGGTACCCAATAATCAACGTGCTCATAGGCCCCAGGGCGTCTACCCAGATACCTGCTTGAGCGAAAAGCAGGAATGCGCCAACCAGGTAAACCGAGAGGATGATGAATACCACAGCCGCACCGGGAACCGCACGGAAGCGGGGAACCAGGAGACCAATCATCAGACCGAGCGTTAGAATAACCAACCCGTTGCCCCAGTGGGGCACTCGATTGAGAAAGTTGCTGGTCAAAATGGTGTTGAATACATTAACGTGTGCGCCCAGCATTGCTTCTCTGGCACCAAAAGGTGTGGGGTTCAGGTCGTGCGTACCCGTGGCGGTTAGCCCGTAAAAGAATACCGTGTTTTCAAAATCTGATGCGGTGATGATGCGGTCTGCGGTTTCATCGCCGTGCAATCCGGCACTTGTAATGCGGTCCAGGAAAAATAGCGGATGATCTTCAGCCGAAACGCCTCCTTGCCGCATCAGGTCGCGCAGGATACCCACCCCCAGCTTGATGTTTTCCAGATGCGAAACGCCCATTTGCTGGCCCACTTCTTCCAGGGAGCGTTCGGGGTTTTCGGCCAGGACATTCAGAATGAGCAGGTTGTTCTTGATACGCGAAAAAAAGCTGCCCAGAATATCTGCTACAGCCGGGAGTTCAGCCTCGGGAATACCCAGAGACCTCGCGTAGTCTTCGACACTGAGATCTGGATTGTTCTGGAGCGCCTGCTCAATGGCCATACAGTCTCCAACCACGTATTTCATTTCGATCAGGAGTTGTGGGTCCAAATCCGCACCGCCTGAGGCTCGGGCATGGGCAAGATATGCCGCATCGTCTTCCATCTGCTCGGGGGCTTGCACGGCGATTTTCTTGGCAAGTTTGAGCGCCAGGTTACGGGGTTCGGTTTCGGCAAAGTCCAGAATCAAGTTGTACGGAAGGTGACGGAAGGTCGTGTGATACGGCCCGGCCCAGTTCACCAGCATTTCATTGCGGCCCGTTACTGGAATTCGAATTTCGCCCATTGTGCCATTGGGAAGGTGGGCGTTGGGCAACACAATTTCTTTACCGGGAATAAAAACGATGTTCTCCAACGGAACCTGGAGAAAATCACATGCCATTAACAGGCTCAACGAGAAATACACGCGGCCGTCGTAGGCCAGGACGAGTCGGTACCGTCGCACAATGCCGTCGTGGTCCGGCTTAGGCAGAGCGAACCCAACGCCCTGGGAGGCTTTGATGAAGTCGAGGAGGGGTACTTCCATATCGGTGGTATGGTAGAGCGTTGGGGAGAGTGCAGGGTTGAGCGGAATAGAAGAACCAGCGAGTACTTCAACAGCGGCATCTTTCTCTGTTGAACGGTCTCTGAGGTTGGCTACCGAGAACACTGCGTCTTTGTCTGAGACTTCAAAGGTTTGCGCCAGGTACACAATATCTGAAGCTTGCGCAGCGTGTAAAAACTCCTGGTCGTAGTCCCGTATGAGCCGAATGACCTCACCCTTGCTCAGGGTTTCCTTCTCCATACGGGCGATTTCTCCGGGAGGAAGAAATGGTTTGCTGGGTTCATAAAAGAAAATATCAAAACCGAGCATGCTGGCGTTGTACTGATTCAGGACCTGGATGAGCGCTGCATGGCGGTCTCGGGTGAACGGCCAGCCGTGCGATTGAAGGGCGAGGTCGTCTATGTCGATGGTGGAAATCCCGTGGAACTGCTCGGGTTGCCCAAAAAAGTCATTCCGAAGGCGGAATCGGAAGTCATACGTAGAGGCTTCCTGGTCTTCGTAAGCGTTCGTAAAAGAAAGCGCCAGGATGGCGATGCTGGTGAGAATGCCGATCAGGAGGTGGATGCCACTTCCTTTGTCGGACTTTTTAGCAGGTTTGCTCTTGTTCATCGCGAGCCTCGTGCGGAATGAATACGGATGCCGGTAAAGAAGATCGTGAAATTTCTGATAGAAAAAGTAAAACGGATTTTACAAAAAACAAAAAGAAAAAAAGACAGGTACAAACAAAAGGCGGTACATGCAAACCACAGGGTTCGCATGTACCGCCTTTAACGTCTTGTCGAATCAGATTGCCAGATGG
>JAQCGA010000183.1 GCA_027619145.1 bacterium
TACCCCTAAGTACATCCTCTACCTCTGAAACCTGCCCATGTCCGGCCGCCTGTAAACAACGCACCGAACCCGCCGATGCCTCCGCACCTGTTTTTCTCTTTGCTTCTCCACACCTCTACATAATACCTTGTTATCCTTACAGCCTTTGCCTTTCTTAGCGTCTTTGCGCCTTTGCGTGACCCCTTTGCCATCCCAATTCATCCACTTCAAAAGAGCCCATGCGCCCATCTCGATCCGTCGTCCTTATCGCCCTCGCCACTGCCTTCTCCTTGTTGGGCGACCAGACCCTCTATGCGGTTCTACCCACCTATTACACCCAAATCGGCCTTCTCCCTTACCAGGTAGGCCTCATCCTCTCCGTCAACCGCTGGATCCGTCTGCTCACCAACCATCTGGCCGAGCGGCTCTGCCGCAAACACAGCCTCACGCTCCTGCTTTGTCTCGCCCTTGCCCTCGGTGCAATCACCACAGCCATCTACGGAACAGCCCCCGTCTTCTCCGTCCTCCTCGCATCCAGAATCCTCTGGGGCCTTTCCTGGTCCTTCATCCGTCAGATTGGCCTGATGACCGTCGTAGACAGCGCACCCCAAGGTGCCATTGGCCAGATGATGGGCTACTACAACGGCATCTCCCGCCTGGGTTCCGTGGGTGGAAACCTGGTTGGGGCCATGGGCCACGACCTTATCGGTTTCACCCTCACCCTTGCTATCTTTGGGGCCCTCTCGCTCCTGGGCATCCCGCTTGGCTTCCTCTCCCGGTGGAAACTCCCCCACATTGAACGCAACGTAGACACCGGTGTGCCAAGTCTCTCCTGGCGCAACCCCGGCCTGCTCCTCAGCGGCTTCGCTGTAGGCTGTGTGGGTCCTGGCCTCATGATGTCCACCCTCGGCTCCATCCTGCAAGAAACCGTGGGTGACTCACTCACCCTGGGAACCTGGGTCATTGGCGTGGCCACCCTCAACGGCCTGCTCCTGGCCGCCCGCTGGGTCACAGACGGCCTCAGCGCTCCTTTTCTGGGTGCCATCAGCGATCGCATAGGTCGACGCAACGCCGCCGTGCTCTTCTTCGGCATAGGTGCACTCTCACTCTTTGTGGCCTCCCGCACCTCCAGTGCCCTCCCCATGATCGTGATGGTCCTGCTCTTCTTCATCTGCGGCGTGGGAGCCACCGTCGTTATGTTCTCCGAAGCCGGCACACGCGGCCCCCGCGCAGTAGCCACCTATGTCACTGCCTCTGACTTCGGCTCCGCCGCAGGCCCCATGCTCGGCTGGACCACCCTGCAATTTGCCCTGCCCTCAAGCCTCATCTTTATCATCGGCGGTACATTCTACGCCCTTGCCTCCCTGGTCGCGCACAAAACCTTTCACACAAACAGCGGAGATCAACCATGAGCAAAAACCTCCGCACAAATTGTGACGCCTCCTCTCAGACCACGAATACAAAACAGGCCTGAAACGAATGCGAACAGCCATCGCCCAGGCCCGTACAGAAAACCACGCCATCACCTTCAAAACCTTCTTCCGCATCCGAATGTGGCAGGGCCGTGTTTCGTGCCCCTTCGCGCTTCTTCGTGTCCTTTCGTGATCCAGCCTCTACCTCCCACTAATCTGTGCAAACATCCGTTCCACCTCCGCCTCTTTCTCCGCAGACCGCTTACCCACCATCCCTTCTCCAAAATACAATACCAGAGACACAAGTATTTCACACCCGGTATAAATTTCAAACCGATCCGTGACCTGAATCATCACCGCATACGTCAACAACCCTCCAACCAGAGATAAAATCGCGCCCCGTGCAGTAGACCGCTTCCAAATTAATCCAAACATAAACGGAATAGCAATCGGCGCAGAAATTGCCCCTAAAAACTTGATCGTGATCGTAAACACCTTCTCCGTACCCGCGCTCTGCGCAATACCCACCGCCGTCGCAATCACCAGCAACCCAAACACCACAGTACTGATCATCCCCACACGAAACAGCGTCGAGTCACTTAAATCTCGGTCCACATTACGCTGGTACAAATCCTTGGTGAAAACCGCCGCCAGAGAATTCAAATCGCTGTCAATCATCGACATCGTCGCTGCAAACATCGAACACACCAGCAAACCAACCAACCCGGGTGCCAGACCAGAGAGTACCTTCTGTGTTACCAGAACATACGTATGCTCCACATTAAATCCATCCAGCGGCAACATCGTCACCGGGTCAAAAGACTCGGGCAAAACCAGCGGTGCAGCCCAGGCCGGAATAAAAATTACGATCGGGTACAACAAAAACAGAAAACCGGACACCAGCGCCGCCTTCTGTGAATCTCGCGATTCTCCCACTGAAATAAACCGCTGTGCCAAACCCCAGGTACCTCCATTGTAACTGAAAATGATCACCACCAGATATACCAGCCAGAACGCTGTTCCAATGCCCGCATCCGCATTAAAAAATGCAGCACGTTCTTCTGGCAGCCGGTCCCACATCGTATCCCACCCACCCACCGCCGAAAGCACCAGCGAAAGCACAACCAGGCTCATGACAAGCTGGATCACAAACTGGATCAAATCTGTAAACACAGTAGCCCATAACCCACCTACCAGCACGTAGGCCACCGTCACCAGCCCAGCAATCAGAATAATGGGCAACACCTCCCACCCTGTAACCACATGCACCACAATCGAAATGGCGAACAGCTTAATGCCCAAATCAATAAACTTCTTGAGAATGCCCGTAACCGCAAGCAACACACGCACGGTATTATTGTACCGCACTTCCAGATACTCAATCGGTGTTAACACTTTCAACCGGGACCAGCGCGGCGGCCAGATTCGAAAACCCACCATCATCGCAATAAAAACACCCAGCGAAAACAGCGTCCAAATACTCAACCCGGCCGTTACGGCCCTCCCTGCGAACCCCACAAAAACCACAGCGCTGTATCCCGAAACATGGTGCGAAATTGCCGCCATCCACCACGGCAATCGGTGTCCAGCGGTGAAATACTCTTCCACATCTCCGGATTTCTTCCTGGCCAGAAGACTCACCCAGCCCATGGCCAGCGCATACAGTGCAACCACGCCATAATCTATCCATGTCAGCATCTTATTTATTCCTAAAAAAACCGGCGGCGCCATTGCTGGTCATCCGCCGGGTATAAGTTCTGTCACACCGCACTCTGTTACAATTCAAGCATCCCTTTGTTGTCAGAACGCGACGAAAGCTTCTCGAACAACACATCGATTTCTTCTTGCTTCTCTTTCGAATGCGAACTGATCAATCCTTCTCCGAAAAAGATCACCAGCGAAACCAGAATCTCCACACCTGTATAAATCTCAAACCGATCCGTAAACTGCGTCAAAATAGCATAGGTTAACATTCCCCCAATAAACGAGAGAATTGCACCACGGCTCGTGGCCCCTTTCCAGAGCATGCCAAACATCAACGGAATCGCAATCGGAGACAAAAGACCACCCAACAGTTTCACCGTAAATGAAAATACCTTATTCATCCCGGGACTCAGTGAAACCACAATTGCCGCCACCAGCACAGCCGCACCAAACACAGCAGTGGTCACCATTCCCACCCGGAACAATGCCTTATCCGTCAGGTTCCGGTTGATATTGCGTTGCCAGACATCTTTGGTAAACACAGCGGCCAGCGAATTGATATCGCTGTCAATCATCGACATCGTCGCCGCAAACATCGAACAAACCAGCAACCCGATCAGCCCTGGAGACAAACCTGCAAGAATTTTTTGCGTTACCAGAATATAAGCCTGGTCCAGGTCAAACCCTGCTACGGGCATCAACGTTATTGGGTCGAAATGCTCTGGGAGTAGCAACGGCGCAGCCCATGCCGGCAGAAAAATGACAATCGGATAAAGCAAATACAGAAAACCGGACAACAGGGCAGCTTTCTGCGCCTCTCTTGGCTCTTTAACAGAAATAAAGCGCTGCGCCAACCCCCAGGTCCCTCCATTGTAACTGAAGATAATTACAATAATGTAAATCAACCAGAACTCCACGCTGATACCTGCATCCGCATTGAACAGCGCAGCGCGTTCGGCCGGCAACTGGTCCCACAGACTACTCCAGCCGCCCACCTGAGACAGTACAATAAACACCACCGCCAGACTCATGATCAGCTGAACCACAAACTGAATCAAATCTGTCAACACCGT
Source organism: bacterium (assembly GCA_027619145.1). The sequence goes on from JAQCGA010000183.1 coordinate 4,169, forward strand.
AGCCCACAGCCCACCAATAAACACATACCCAACAGTCACAACCCCGGCTACCAGAATAACAGGCAATACTTCCCACCCTGTTACGACATGTACCACAAGGGAAATCGCAAATAGCTTAATACCCAGATCAATAAACTTGAGACCAATTCCAGAAATAGCAATGAGCAAGCGTACTGGGTTTCCATACCGCGTTTCCAGATATTCCACAGGTGTCAGCACCTTCAGTCTGGACCAGCGCGGTGCCCACACCAGCGTCCCGATCATCATCGCAACAAACACACCCAGCGAGAACAGAGTCCACATCGAAAATCCCGCCACCGCCGCCCTGCCAGCAAATCCTACAAACGCCACTGCACTGTACCCAGAAACGTGGTGTGAAATAGCCGCCATCCACCACGGCAATCCGTGGCCCGCAGCAAAATAGTCATCTACAGTACTTGATTTTTTTTTGGCAATCCAACCGATCCAGGCCATCAGTACAGCATACAGTGCAATCACACCAAAATCGATATTGGTCAACATAGACATCCCCCGGTCACAGGGTGTGTGATGGACATGCCGCAGGTCCCTCCCGCGCAACGTAAAATCAAAATAGGTAATTTTATCGCAGAAACCAAATGTTGATTACCGCATAACAATCTTCCGGTCGTGACATCAACACTCCAGCCACACCGCGTGCCATACCTGCCTGATGCTCTTTTCCGCATCATACGTAAAAACCATCTGCATGCTCCCTTTTTGAACTCAGGCGAAACCCGCTAAAAACGTACAACCTTCCCGGCTTCAACCTCCTGCTCCTGTACACCGCCCTCCTGGTCCACCAATACGATCTGCATGGGCTCACGATCCAGATTTGTCACATACACCGATCCATTCTGAATCGCATCTACGAACAGATGTCCTTTCGCCCGCAACGTATGCGTCTCTTCCAACAAGCATGCGCTCTCCCCTTCCAGCGGAATTGAACAGCGCACCCGGTCCCCATTCATTTCCACGGTCGCTCCGGCATAAATCGAAATCTCGCCCGACCTCGCCCACTCGAATTCACAGATGCGCTTTCCTTCTTCAAAATTAGCCGCCACCAGGTATCCCTCGGTCGCCAGTGCCGCGCTATTCTCCAATCCATCCAGGATACGCAACACCGCCGCAGCTGTCTCTCTGTGAGATTGTTCCGGAACAATCAATGCGGTCATCCGCCCCGCCGCCTCCCCCGCCTGCAACACAACGGCATCTTCTTGTCGAGACAATGTCAGATCATCTGCAATGGCCCGGTACGGCTTATAATAATGTCGATTGTGATAGACCACTTCACCTTCACCCACAAACACAATTCCCATCCGATCATCCACATTTACCCACGCTGGTTTCCCCAGGTGATCAATCACATCATCGGTCTCTTTTTCTCCAAGCCATCCTTTGTATTCATTCTTCCCATCTGGATGATAAAGCACACGCGCGCCCCGGCAATCGTGACCAATCAACGGGAAAGACTCATTGGTAACCCGCAAGAATCCCTGCTCCAGTGACTCCAACATAAGGGTTTCCAACGCCACAAACCGTTCAAACGAGAGCACACGTCCGTCCGGCAAACTGGCAAACAGCACCTGCTGCCGCAAAGACTCCTGGCACCGGTCCATCACCATCGCGGCTGCAAACGCATCATCGTATTCCGCCACATTCATATTCTTCAACCGGTGGCTGTCTGGCCTGTCTCTCACCACTGGCCTACCCATCCAGCTATCTGAACACGGCGCAATTGTGTACGTCCCTGCTTTGGGCAACGGCAACGCCATCACCGAATTCCGCCACGAAAATGACGTTTGCCCATTCACATGCCTGTGGTGTACGAACCCAGCATGTGGGTAAGACCGAACCCCCGCCAACCGCTTCTCCAACACCGGCTCCGGTGTTGGCTTCGGCCCCGGCCCAAATAATCGATGCAACAAATACCCGTGCCCGACAGCCCAAATCGTGCCCTCGCGAATAATCATCGGGTCTTGCTGGTCATGTGCTTTCTCCGCAAACTCTTTCTCGTACATCCGCCCGTCGTTTCCATCTTGTCGAAGCTCCGAATTTCGTAACCCGCGTAACGCCAGCGCAGCCGCATCCGGATCGTCAAAAAATACCGATGCAATTGTGTGGGCCACCTCACTGCCCACGGTAGGTAAATAGTGCCAATCCATCCCCTGTACCGGCGACGGGTATCCCGAACCATCCGTAACCGCTTTCAGGTTCTCGTACACCCGCTTCCGGTTCCAGAACAACTCCGGAGGCAATGCACGACCCCACAGGGCAAGCTGGCTGGCGGCATTCATCAAACAGCGCAATCCCGATGTCGTATAATTCGGATGCACCATCCCGTGATTCTCCGCCCAGTAATCCGGCAACGCCGTAAACGTCCTGGACGCACGCTGCTTCACCGTAACATCCCCAATCATCCCAAAATCATTCGCATCTTGCGGTGCCGAGCACGTTGAAAACATCCACTTCCGACACGTTGCCTCCCACGTTGCCACCTCTGCGTGTCTGGACAGGAATAGGAAACAAGAGGTCAACCCATTTACCGTCCAACCATTCTCCTCCATCTGCGTATCCCAATACACCCCACTCTTCGGCGGCATCTTCCCAAAACGTCCCGCATAATCCTCCAACACACGTCCTACCATCAACCACGTTTCTTCATCTACTTGATCGCGCAATAACAGGCAAATCCGCGCAAGACCGGCTACAGTATGCCCACACTGACTCTCTCGAAAAAACCCCAACCCCCGCTCTCCCCACTTGGTACCACAGTGCTTATCGTTGCCCAAACCCTTCTCTGGCCGCACACAGTCTTCCGGCCCGGTATCATGCGTGAAACAAAGATACCGTACCGCTTGAATCGCCATCCGCTGGACTTCCTCGCGAGATATTCCGGCAACCTTCTCGTTAAATTCGGGCGATACACTCGCCAGTGTTATCGCCTCTGCCGGCATCATGGTCTCAAGCCCGTACGCGTGACAACCCCCAAAAAAGTGCCCACAATTCGGCCGGTCCGACCACAAATTAAAATACGATGTACCCACCGGAATCCACTTCTCAATCACCCTCAAATATCGCCGACTCAGTTCATTCTCACCTGCCGGAAAACATGGAGCTGTCAACTCCGTTGTATCCTCCACCCTCACCATCACATACTCCCTGTTGGTTAAATTGCGAACCGTTCATACTGGGTGTTGCCGTTTTGAAACCACAATACGCTCGCTTCTTTCCTGGATCCCTTAAAAGCCCCACAGGGACGTATCGAAGAGCCCTTTCAGACGTTGCAGCAGAATAACTGGTTATCAAAGTCGACAGCAAAACACGCAGATGGTGAATTGCTTTATACAGCAGCCTGCATCACGTTCGTCTCCCCCGGAGCCATCTCTACGGTCTCTTCGCCACAGACCACAGACGTTTTGTCTTTCCCA
>JAQCGA010000184.1 GCA_027619145.1 bacterium
GCACCCGGGCCGGACTCAACCCAGGCATGCCGTGTACGACTTTGCCCCGGCTCCAGGGTACCCTCAGGATCGGTACCCTCATAAACCGCCTGTTTGAGCTTCTCAACAATCTCGGGTGGCAACACATCTTTGATAATTGCAAACCCATGTGCCTCCACGCAATCGCTCATTGCATCCAGTTCATCCACACCAAATTCATAACGATAACCCAGGTCCGGCTTTTGGATATGCGAATAATCTTCCATTATTCTATCTCCCCTTTCAGTCCCCAGCTTCAGTACGCATCATCGGATCATCCGAGTTCACATAATGGTCTACCGTATTCCGTGTTGCCGGCTTGGTGCGAAAGTCCGCTATCCACGGTTCGCGAAAATAGGCCTGCTTTTCACGCGGCAAACTGCCCAACACTTCGGACGCTACACGCAGCCGATGCCAGTGTGTTGCCAGGTGGGAATAAGCGTTCAACACGGCAACACGCGGCGTATCACGGGTCCACTCGGGCCCCACGTGACACAAGTTTTCCGTAAAAAAGATGGCACTGCCTGCCGGGCACTCGTATCCCATTAAAAAAGGACTGCGCTTGCCGGGCTCCATCGACAAATGCTCCGGGTGCATATTGAAATTCGCTTTGTGGCTACCCACAATAAAATGCGTAGCCCCGTCTTTGGGCTTCACGTCTGTCAGCTCAAAAACCACACGCACCATCCCTGCATGGATACGCCCATTCTGACATCGGTATCCAAAAATCGGATCGATCTGGCTGGGCCCGCCCCCATGCAATCCGCCACCGTGTGCTTCCCCTTTTTTTCGCCACACGCCAACACAACCTTCCAGCCGAACCTCAGGCCCGATCACCTCGTGCAACACCTCAATCACTTTGGGATGATCGATCAATACACTCGCCGGCCCGCCAGGCACCGCCCGATGTTCGAGCGGCAACGACTCCGGATCGTGCTTGATCCGATCGATCTGCTCAACAATCGCCTCGATCTCCTCTTTCTTCAACACCGCGGGTCGTACCAGAAAACCCGTCAAATCAAACCGAAACTTCTCTTCATCCGTCATACCCATCTCTCTACCCCTCCAGAGAAAAGTTCTTAATAGGCCCCAATTGGCCCGAAATATATGCAAACACTTCCCAGGTGTAAACCTCCTTCTCCAGAGTGCCCGGGAAGAAATTCCTTCGGGAACAAACACAAAAAAGGCTCCGGAAATGATCCGAAGCCTTTTGATCTACACGCCAATAACAACAGTTACTTTTTAAAGAAATATTGCTCAGGATGCGTATGCCCCGGCGTCAACACAGGGTTATCACTGAAAGATACCTCGGGCACGTTCCGAAAGTTATTCTTCACCACAAACAACGCATCGAACCCACCACACACCCCAATGCGCCAGAGATTCTCCGCGTGTAACTGCACCGCCTCCTTCACCAGCTCCACCTGCCGATCCTCTTCAACCGTCGTCATAGCTTCGTCGTACAACTCCACAATACGGGCAATGTCACCCGTCGGTTTTTCACCCGCCCTCCCACCGCTGCTATACCATAACCCATGGAGCGGCGCCCAGTACGCCGTAGATGCAGAAGGAAAGAACCACACCGGATCCATCAGTGGCCGAAATCCACCCGATGCCCCATAAATGGAAACGTGATGCTCTCCAGCAGTTGCCCGCGTCACCCACAACGCCACATCCTCCGGCTTCACCGTAGAATGAATCCCCAGAGCCCGCCATTGCGCCCCCAACAACTCCGCGACATCCACGTATGCCGTACCCGGCGTAAATGCTGCAATCGTAAACTTCAACCGCTGCCCATTGGGAAGCAAACGATACCCAGCCCTGTCCCGACGATCCAGGCCCAGCTCATCCAGCATGCGGTTGGCTGCTTCCAAATCGTAAGACGTGTACATCGTATCCGCTCCTGGCACACCGTACAGGCTGGCCGAATACGGAACCACCTGCCGCGCCTCCGTTACGCCCATATAAAACAAATCGATGATCTGCTTCCGGTTAATCCCCAGAGACAGCGCCTGCCTGAAACGACGGTTTCGAAGGAGCTCTCCCATCACCGGATCCACATGGCTATAGTTCTGGTTCAAATAAATGGTTCCTTGCCCCGTGGTCGCTGCCTTCCACCGAAACACACGGTAATTCCCAGCCTCCCGGTGCTCCATCAACAACGGATAATTCTCAAAATCGATCCGCCGGCTCTGCATATCCACTTCACCAGCAATTGCTTTCAGAATCACCGTCTCCGCGCCCTGGACCAGCGTCATCTCAATCCGGTCAATATAGGGAAGCTGGTTCCCTGCTGTATCCACTTTCCAATAATAAGGATTCCGCTCTGCAATAAAAACAGACGCGTCTGCACCGGTCTTCGCCTGCCACGCACAAATCACCGGACGAGCCGGGTTCAGAAACGAATTGCTCTTGGTTTCATACAGGGCCATCCAGGTATCGTACCCTTCAGCAGCCACCATCGCATCCAGCGTTTTCTGAGACGTGTACTTCGGGTGAAACTGTTTCATATAATGCCTGGGCGGCGGCCCTGCAACCAGTTCGGACCACGACGCCAGCCACTGCAAAATCACACCGTTGGGCTTGGTAAAGCGGAACCGGAGCGTGTAATCGTCCACCTTCTCAATCACACCCAGTTTCCCACCCAGCGAAAGCCAGTTCGGCTTTACCGGCGTAAGATCGTCATTCAGGATGATTTCTTCATACCAGAACATATAATCGTCCGCTGTAAAAGGCATACCATCGGACCAGCGCATCCCTTCTCGCAGATGAAACGTAAACGTACGCCCACCGTCGGAAACCTCCCACGACCGCGCAATATTCGGTTCTACATGGGTGTAGTCCAACGACCAGCGCAAAAGAGGATCGTAGGTCAACCGCATCCATCCGGCCTGGTCTGGCATCCCCATATGTACCCTTCGCCAGATTCCGCCGTATTGGCCAACTTCTTCCAGCGGGGTTACAACGGCCGGCTCTTCAGGCAACCTCTCCACCAGTGGAGGAAGGGCTTTCTTTTGAACCAGGGTTCGGAGCATGGGCGCTTCGTTCAGCGTCCGGTCGGCCGCCTGAACGCCTTCTCCCCAAATCAAACACAACAGAAGTACCGTTAGAAACCCACCCACGTTTTTCAACGCCTCTCCTCTTCTTCAAATCGACCCAAAGAACAACCTCTTATTTCTCAATCCCTCTCAACTGAAGCGACTCGGCGAAATGACAGCGCACCAGATGAGGTTCTGAACCCGCAGGAGCAATATTCAGCAATTCCGGCATTTCGGTCTGGCATCTTTCTCCGCTTTACTCAGAGCGGGGATGGAAATAACACCCCGTAGGAGGGTTTGCCGGGTCCGCCACTTCACCTTTCAGCACAATTTTCTGTTTCTTATATGCCGGGTCCGGCTTGGGCACCGCAGACAGAAGCGCCTCGGTATACGGGTGTTTCGGCGAACCAAACAGCGTCTCTTCGTCCGACATCTCAACAATTTTTCCCACATACATAATTGCAATGCGGTCGCTTATGTGTTCCACCACCGCCAGGTCATGCGAAATAAACAAATACGTAAGCCCCATCCGCTCCTGAAGTTCCTGAAGCAAATTGAGCACCTGGGCCTGAACCGACACGTCCAGCGCAGAAACCGGCTCGTCTCCAATAATCAACTTCGGGTTCAATGCCAGCGCCCGGGCAACACCAATGCGCTGCCGTTGCCCACCACTGAACGCGTGCGGGTACCTCCGCATAAACTGCGGATCCAACCCCACCACGCGCAATAATTCGGCAACTCGATCTTCCAGTTCCCGGCCCCTGGCAATTCGGTTCACCACCAGCGGTTCCGCCACAATGTTGAACACAGTCATCCGAGCATTCAAGGACGAATACGGATCCTGAAAAACCATCTGCATATGCCGACGAAACTTTCGCAACTCCTGCTTGGAAAGCTTGCGAATATCCACCATCTTTCCCTGGTCTTCCAGGTAAATCTCTCCACCGGTCGGCTCAATGGCCCGCAGAACACTTCTCCCTACCGTTGTTTTGCCACACCCGCTCTCCCCAATCAGGCCCAGGGTCTCTTGTTTTTTTATCGAAAAACTGACCCCATCCACAGCCTTTACCTGCCCCACCACCCGCTTCATGAAACCTTCGGTAATTGGGAAATGTGTTTGCAAGTTTTTTACGTCAAGCAATATAGAGCCATTGCCGGCCATCAGTTCAACCCTTCACATTGATAAATACAAAATCCATGATGTATGCGTATTCAGAAGGCGCTCGTCGCGTCTTCAACCTGATGTAATACAGGCTCGGAATACAAAAAACAACTGACCGTATGCCCCGACCCCATTGGCGTCAACTCCGGCTCGTAGCGGTCGCACACCCCCGGAATTCGATCTGGACAGCGAGGATGGAATTTACAACCGGACGGGAGTTCGTACGGGTTCGGAATGGACCCCTCAATGGACAGCAACCGTTCCTTCGACTTACGACCCAACTTAGGAATAGACTTCAACAAGGCGCGTGTGTACGGATGCTTGGGATCGTTAAAAATTTCATCCACCGAAGCAAATTCCACCACCTTGCCCAAATACATCACCATGGCGTGGTCTGCCAGTTCTGCCACCACACCCAGATTATGCGTAATCAACATAATCGACGTGTCAATCTCTTGCTGCAATTCCTTGAGCAAATCCAAAATCTGAGCCTGCGTTGTAACATCCAGCGCCGTCGTCGGCTCATCGGCTATCAAAAGCCGTGGCCGGCAAGCCAGGCTCATCGCAATCATCGCCCGCTGCCGCATGCCTCCGCTCAACTGGTGCGGATACGCATCCACCCTGCGCTCCGGTTCGGGAATGCCGCACTTCCGTAGCATGTCAATCGTCATTTCCCGGGCTTCTTTGTTACCCACATTTCGGTGTAGCAAGATCCCTTCTTCAATCTGATTCCCAATGGTATGTACCGGGCTCAGACAGGTCATGGGCTCCTGGAACATAATCGAAATCTCTTTGCCCCGGATCTTCCGAATTTCTTTGCCGTTGGGCTTCAACTGCGCCAGATCCACAACCTTCCCGTTGAGATCAAATAGAATCTCACCTTCAATAATCTTCCCGTTCTTTGGCAAAATCTGAAGAATCGCCTGCGACGTCACACTCTTGCCGCAACCGCTCTCGCCCACAACGCCCAGCGTTTCTCCCTTTATCATCTGGAAGTTCACACCATCTACGGCCCGTACCGTACCTTCATCAGAAAAGAAATGGGCACGAAGGTTTCGAACCTCCAACAACACCGATGGGTCCATTGATTCCCCCTACCTGGCGTACGGGTCGGCTGCATCGCGCAGGCCGTCACCCAGGAAATTAAATGCAAGCACAGCAACAACCACAAACAGGCCCGGCAGCAACAACCACGGCGAGTGGGCCACCGCCCGGATATTCATTGCATCCTGTAGCAGCACGCCCCAGCTAATGGCCGGGGACCGCAGGCCCAACCCGATAAAACTCAAAGCCGTCTCGCCCAGAATCATTTGCGGAACGGAAAGCGTAAGCGATGCAATGATATAACTCATAAAAGACGGCACCATATGCCGGGCAATAATGCGCCGCTCCTTCGCGCCCGCCAGACGTGCCGCCATCACAAAGTCCTCTTCCCGCAAAGCCAGGAAACGGCCCCGTACTACGCGGGCCAACCCCGTCCACCCTACAAAAGCCAGAATAACCGTAATCCCGAAATAAACCCGAATAATCGGCCAATCCGGCGGCAGAGATGCACTTAACGCCATCCACAACGGCAATCCGGGAATCCCCATAATAAACTCAATAATCCGCTGGATGACATCGTCAATTCGGCCGCCAAAGTACCCGGAAACACCACCAATCACAAGGCCCAGCACAAAACTGATAGAAATACCCACCAGGCCAATAGACAACGAAATCCGGGACCCGTACGCAATTCGAGACAGCAGATCTCTGCCCATCCGATCTGTGCCCAGCAAAAATAGTTTTTCACCTTCATCCAGCCCAAACAGATGGTAGCGAAACGCAATTATATCCCACATCATGTACGCATCGCCCTGAACAAAAAGCCGAATCGGCAGCGGGCGGGTCTGGTCTTCTGTATACGACAGCCGCAGCGTAATTGGATCTCTGTGCTGGATGGCTCTATACACAAAGGGTCGAAAATGAAAGCGCCCTTCCGCATCAAAAAAACGAACCGATTGCGGGGGCGCATGGATGTAACGTGTATCCAGTACGTGAGGATCATTCGGAGCCACAAATTCGCAGAACACAGCAACCCCATAAAATAAAATCAGGGTCACACCGGCAATCTTTGCCAGTTTATGCTTACGAAACTTCCACCACATCAACTGCCACTGGGAAGCTACAAGTACCCGGGCCTCGGTTTCTTCCGGATCCTGCACTTCCTGTTTTTTCCAGAACTGCAACAATTTAAGACGCTTTGTCAACGCGTTTCTTTCGTTTATTAGATGAGATAAAAATACTTAAGAATACCGGATTCGCGGATCTACCCAGGCCAGCAACAGGTCCGACACCAGCGTACCAATCACGGTAAGTGTACTCAGGATCAACATAAAACTTCCGGCCAAATACATGTCCTGATTCACCAGAGCGCTCAGCAACAACGGACCGGTTGTGGGCAAATTCAGTACAATAGATACCAGCACTTCTCCACCAATCAACCGGGGCAACAGCCAGCCCAATGTGCTGAAAAAAGGATTCAGGGCGATGCGTACTGGATACTTGAACAACAACTTCAGCTCAGAAACACCTTTGGCCCTGGCGGTGATCACGTACGGTTTGTGAAGTTCGTCCAACATCTGGGCTCGAATGATGCGAATGGTTCCCGCTGTGCCTGCCGTTCCCAGAATCATCATGGGAATCCACAGGTGTTTCAGCAAATCAATCAACTTTGAAAAAGACCAGGGTGCACCCACAAACTCCGGTGAATAAAGCCCGACCACCACGTTCCCGGTCCAGGAGAACACGAGCCACATCGCAATTAGCGCGAGCATAAACGGAGGCGTGGCAAGCCCCAAAAATCCGAAGAACGTGAAAATATAATCACCCACGGAGTACTGGCGCACCGCCGAATAAATCCCAATGGGAATGGCCACCACCCATATGAAAATAATCGAACTCGCACTCACCAGAATCGTCAGGCTCACCCGATCCCACAGCAACTCGCTCACAGGCCTGCCCCACAGCAAAGACATTCCAAAATCGCCGTGCAGAACAATGCCCGTAATCCAGGTCCAGTACTGAACGTAAATGGGGGCACCCAGTCCGTACCGCGCCCGCAGCGCCTCCAGTGTTCCTTCACTCACCGTCTCCCCCATCGACGTAAGTTGGGCCAGATAAGACGTGAGAAAATCGCCTGGAGGAAGCTGAATGATTACAAACGAAACAATAGAAATCGCAATCAATGTTGGAATCATCATCAAAAAACGCCATGCAATATACTTCACCATCTTGCGGTCTCCCAAACGGGCGATAGTACTGGGTCAAATTGATAAGTATCCGTAATATCCCTGCGCGCTGACACGCCGGGCCAGATCATTTGTTTTTATTCAGCAGCTCCTGTACCGCG
>JAQCGA010000185.1 GCA_027619145.1 bacterium
CAACAGCGATGACTTCGATTTCTACCATTTGTTCCGGGTGGGAGAGGGCGCGGATTTGGGCGATTGAGGTGGCCGGGAACAAATTGTTGTGGATTGTGTGGCGAACCGGTGAACCCTGAGTGAGCCAGGTTTCCATGTTCAGGACCCAGATGGTTTCATGTACGATGTGTTTGAGGGTGGCACCGCCCGCTTGGAGAATGTCTTCGATGTTTCGGTAGATGGTTTGGGTCTGGCGGGCCAGATCGTTTGGGGCTTCGGTGGAGCCGTCCGGGTTGTTGGCTACCTGACCGGCCAGGTAGAGCAGGCGGCCGCCGTTGACAATGATTCCCTGGCTGAGATTTTGACCGTGGGGTTCGAGGTTGATGCGGTGGATGAGTGGTTCATCCGGGAGCGGTTCACCGAGGTCTGCGGTGAGTGCGAGTTCGAAGGATGTGTTCGGGTTGGTCAGGCGATCCACAAGGTGTTCGGTGATTGCGGGTTGTGAGCCAAAGGCTGTGTAGAGAATGGTTCGGGTTTCTATGGCGTGTGCGTTTGGGTCTGCAAAAAAGGCGGTGCCATGGATGACTCGATGTGTTTCTGTACGGTCCAGGAGGTGGCCCAGGGTTTCAACAACACGGTGGGCCTGGTCTGTACTGCTGCCGAAGTCTCTGCCGAATGCTGATGTGAAAAGCAGGCGGCCCGGAATGAATCCAGCGGCTTCGGGTACGGGGTTGTGAGACAGGTTAGACATGAATGGGTAACTTATTGATATAGAAAGATTTTAAAAAATAAGCAGGTGGGAGAGAAGTGGATTTCATGGTAAGATGAACCATTGTGGATGTCAAATAAAAGCAACGGGGGCAGATTCTGGATCCTGCCCCCGTTAGAATTGAGGAGATGCTGGAGAAAGGGTGTAACTCAGTTGAGTACGAGGAAGCGAGCGGTTCCTCGTTTGAGATCCACACCCGCAAGACGGAGGCGGAGTTCGCCTCCTTCGGTTGCAATTGTGGGAGGATGGACGATGGTTTTGAGCGGGAGGTCTTTCAGCTCTACAATAGCACCGTCCCGGCGGACGTGCAGGACGGTTGCGGAGAGAACACGGTCTGGCATTTCGGAGAGGTGTTTGAGGACCGTATGGTATTCACGGCGGCGGCGCAGGCCATCCAGTTGGGGATATTCTTCTTGTGCACGAAAGCGGATGGGGTTCAGGCCACTGGTTTGGTACAGAGGTTTTCCGGTCCGAATGTGGTGGAGGATCTGGCGCTGGTTGAGCAGGTCCGCATAGCGGTTGGCCGGTGCGGTGAGTGGACAGAAAGAAATTACGCCAAGGCTGTGGTGGAATCCGGGCTCGGCACGGAAGGAAGATGGAGGTGTTTGGCGGTGAAGTTCGTGGCGGCGGACAATGGGGTTGGGAATTTGTACGAGTTGATCGTGCGTTGGTGCGAGGTCTCGGGTTTCATAGATGGTCGGTAGGGATTGGGATGTACACCAGCGGCCAGCAGATGTACAGGCGAGAATGGCGAGTTCTCGCAGGATACGCTGGGCTGGAGAGGATGGATTTTCCTGGCGGATCAGGATCTGATTGTTTTCGATGGTAATTCGGTTTTCTGGTAAGTTGAAGATTGGGATGGCGGGTTTCCGGTTGGCCTGGAGGTGTGTGGCGAGTTGAGAGAGGAGTTCCAGGGGTTTGGTGAGATCGTGTTTTTTGTCCTGGAGGGTTTGTTGTACAGCGGTTTCTGTGAGGCGGGTCTGGCAGGTGATTGCGGTGGGTACCATGCGGAACTGTTTGATCTGGAGGTTGTGGTCCAGTTTCCAGATGAGGCTCAATGCAGGGCGGGTTTCGCCGGGTTCGAACCGGCAGAGGGGTTCAAAGGAAGATGGAAAGAGGGGAAGATTCTGGTCTGGTAGGTGCAGGGATGCCAGACGGTCTGAGGCGGCCTGATCCAGAGGGGAGTCTTTGGGGACCAGTGCGGACACGTCTGGAATGTGGAGGGCGAGTTCGTGGCCGGTCCACCATTTTCGTTTGAGGGAGAAGGCGAGTTCTGGAGCATCCGGGCCGGGCAAATGTATGGTGAAGGGGCTGTGACCGCGCAAGGTTTTTCGGCCTTTGAGGCGTTGTTCCAGGTGGATGGCCTGGGCCTGTTTTTGGGCGGTGTCCGAAAATTTAATGGGGAAGCCGGAGCGCAGGAGGTCCAGGTTTTCGTCGGGAGACCAGATTTTTTTTTGGACGAGGAGGTCAATGGCGTATTGACGGTAATTGCCGGTGCCGGTTGCGACGGAGGCGAGCAGGTCTCGGGCTTTGCTACTTTGTTCGGATTCTGAGCCCCAGAGTGCGTACTGGCGGATGTGTTCCAGCCAGGCTTGTTGTCTGCGCGTAAAACTCTCCGGGTCAAAGGGGTCATTTTCTTCTTCGAGCCAGTGGAGAAATTCCTGTCGTTCTTCGCCGATTAACCTTCGGCTTTCCAGCCAGGTGCGCCGGGTTTTCACGTCTTCGGGTGAAAGGGGAACGCAGGTGTGTGCATCTGGGCTGTTGAAGTACGGGCAGGTGCTTTCCAGGTGAAAGTAGAGTGCGACCCACCGGGAAGCGTCTATGAGATTGGTCCAGTAAAGCCCGGCGAGATCCTGGATGGAAATGGGCTCTGAATGATCCTGGAAGAGGTTCCAGATTTCTTTCAGATTGATGTTCCGGGCCAGGGCTCGGATAGACTTCGCGTACGCGGACAGGATTTCCGGGTTTTCTGTGGCGCGGGTGCCGGTGAGGTAGATGAGGGTGTTTCTACGAATGGTCAGGCTTCTGCGGTCTTCGGTGCGTACGGCAATTCTTCTGCCGCGTTTGTTGTGGATGCAGAGGCCGAGCATGAGGCGCTTGCGGTAGCGGAAGAGTACGATTTCTTCGGGGTCCGGGTCCGTGCCGTGTCGGCCCTGTTGTGGAAGGTGGGGGTGGAGCGGGTCTCCTTGCTGATGAAACTTCTGGTGGAGCGACAGGGTGCGTTTTGAGGCAGAGATTTGACCGGCTTTTTGTAAGCGGCCTACATAGTGTTCTTCGGGCAGGTTGGCTCCATCACGGCGCAGGACGAAACCATAGATGCGGTCCACAAAGTTGGCGTAATAATAAATAAAGCGGTTGGAGACTGTGATTTCCCGGTTCAGGATTTTCATGGCGGGCCACCTTTGAGGTTGGTGTTTCGTGGGTGGGCGACTTGTATGTTATTTGACCGGGTATGTACGCGATGTGTTTCAATATGTTTGGCGTGGAGATGGAGGAGGTGTTCCACGCAGGGTGTTTATTCCGTGTCTTGAAGCTGTTTTTTTAAGAGGGCGAGGTATTCCTGCTGGATGGTGAGGGCCTGGGCTTCGGCCTCGGCTACGGTTTGCTGGCTGTTGATACGGGCCTGTTCTACTTTGCGGGCCTGTTCTTCGTTCAGGCCCAGTTTGAGGTTTTGTGCGATGTTGATTTGAAGGCTGTCGCGGAGTTCTTGGAGGCGATCCAGAGACAAACGGTGAGCGTCCTGTGACGCTGCTACTTTTTGTTCCTGGGTGGTGATTTCGGTTTTCAGACGGTCGGTGTTTGCACCGCACGCAACGGTGAGGGCGCAGAGGAGCAGAAGGAGATATTTCAAGGCAAAGCTCCGGTCAGGGTGTGATGACGTTGCGGAGAAATTGCGCGGGATTTCCCACCCATATTTCGTTGGGTGGAATGTTGTGGCGGACGAGGGCTCCTGTGCCCACAAGGCTGCCTTCGCCAATTTGTTTGCAGACGACGGTGGCGTTGGTGCCAATATAACAGTTACGACCCACCTGGACATTGCCGGAGAAAGAGGCGCCTACGGTGATGCAGGTGTAGTCTCCGATGACGTCGTCGTGGGAGAGGGCTACGTTTTGTAAAATGATAACGTGGTTTCCCACAGTTGCAAAGGCACCCACGGTGACGCCAGCCAGGAGGATAGAACCGTGACCGATGGTGCTTTGCGGGGAGACGTAGGCCCGGGGGTGGACGATGGTGGCGAAGCGTTCGTCCGGGAGTCCGAGAGAAGCAACGATATCTGGCCACTGGCGGAAGGTGGCGGTGCTGAATGCGAATCCGGCGACCTGTACGTCTGAGGGGAAGGTGCGGGCAGAGGCAAAGTCACCCAGGCAGGAAAGGCCGCCGGGTTGCTGGGGGTGGCCATCGCGGGTGAGATAGCCCAGGAGGTTGAAGGTGGGTTTGATTGCGTTGATTTCGCGGACGGCATCCAGGATGTCTGCGTTGTTGCCGGTGATGCCCATGAGTACGAGTTTTTGCACTTGAGACCTCTTGTTTGGGCAGGGTTTGGAGGTACTATGAAGGTTGGGGCTTGGAGGTACTATGAAGGTTGGGGCGACCCGGCGGGTCGCCCTTACGTTTTGGTGCGTTGGGCCAGGATGTAGTTTGCCAGTTCGATCATGGTGCCGGTCCAGATGGTCTCGCGGTTTTTGTCCAGGTAGCGGACCGCGTCCTGGAGGGCGGCGGTTTCGATGGAGATGTGTTCGCCGCCCACGCCGTGCATGCAGAGGATGGCCCATTGGCCCTGGGAGATGGCGGATTCGATGTAGTTGATGATGGCCTGACCATCCTGCCCGTTCAGCGCAAAAGACCAGGTGTAGGAGAGGTCTATGAGGGCGGGGTTGTTGGGGCGTTCACCGAAGCCGCGGGCGGCTTTGAAGCGTTTGGCGACGAGGGGGACGTAGGACTGGCGATTTTCACCGGCACCCACGTAGCTCTGGTAGCAGGGATAGCAGAAGGTGCGTTCGCCGTTTTGTTCGGGGAAGAGCGCGTCCAGGTCCTCTGTCGCTTCGTCTATGGTTTGCGCGATGTCATCCAGGCTCAGGTTTTCGAGACAAAAGCCGTCTTTACGGAAGCCGAAGTTGCAGGAGCAGGGATGCTGCGAGGTGTGGTTGCCAATTTCATGACCATTTTTGCTGGCCTGCTGCCAGCGGGGGATGTGGTTCTGCCAGGTGGGTTTTCGGCCGGGGTTGACGTAGAAGGTGCCTTTGAGGTTGTGGTCGTCGAGGCAGGGAATGGCGTTGTCGAGTTGGGTGAGGAGGGCGTCGTCGAAGGTGAGGGAGACGGCGCCCTGTATGTTGCTGGGCCAGAAGTTGGGCATGGTGGATGACCTTGGGTGATGGAGTGGGAAGCGGAATTGTCAATTATCAAATGACAATTATCAATTGGCAATTGGGTGTTTGGAAAATTGTTCAGGTGGTGGGTAAAATGTCGGTGTTTTTGCCCTGGCGGAAGGCGAGGGCGTCGTCGATCATGCGGCAGATGTCGTATTGGGGGTTGAAGCCCAGGAGCCGGCGGGCTTTGGAGAGGTCGAATTCGTAATGGGTGACCTGGCCCTGAGAGACGGCCTCGATGTATGGGATATTCAGGCGTTGCGAGAGGTGGGGGATGGCTTCGTCCCAGGTGAAGGCAGATGGGGCGCCGAGCTGGATGATTTCTCCGGCGGCGTCCGTTTTGCCCAGGGCGCAGGCGCAGCCGTGGACGATGTCGCGGACATCGGCAATGTGCTTTTTGAAGGGCCTGCCTTTTGTGTCTTTGAGTATGACGAGGCGTTCTTCGCCCTGCCATACGTTTTCCAGGCCGGGTTGTGATTTCAGTTTGCTGAGGTAAAATTGAGAGAAGTCCAGGATTTCACCGGCGCCTACGACCATGGAAAAGCGCAGGACCGTAACGGGGAGTTTGTAGGTACGCCAGTACCCGATGCAGAGGTCTTCTGCCAGAGATTTGGAGAGGGCGTACCAGCCCTGCGGACGGCTGGGGGCATCTTCGCGGATGGGTTCGTCCAGGCCGCCGGGCACATATTTTTCGTATACCGCGTCGGTCCCGGCGAATACGATCTGGGGTGGGGTTGGCTGGCTCCGGGCGGCTTCCAGGACGTGAAAGGTGCCGCGCAGGTTGATTTCGAAGTAGTCGGTTTCGGTAAATGGGCCGCCGCCCTGAAAAGCTGCGCCCAGGTGGTAGATGGCATCTATGCCCTGTGCTGCAGCCTGGACGTCTTCTTTTTGGGTGAGGCTGCCTTCGTGCAGTTCCAGGCCCAGACTGGCAAGTTTTTCTACACGCGGGTCTTTGGGCCACACGAGACCCCGGATTTGGTGACCATTTTTGTGCAGAATTGCGGCCAGGTTCGCGCCGATTCTGCCGGTGATTCCTGTGATGAGGATGCGCATGGGGTTCCCCTGAAGAGTTCGATATGGAAGATGGGTCTGAATGTTGATAAGTACGGAATCCGAGCCAGGAAATCAAGTGGTATCCGGGCGGTGGTCTTCGCGTGGACTTGTGGCCAATATTTCGCTTGCTAACCGGATGTTTTTTTCATATTAAGTGAGCCGAGCAACGGATCACTTTTTTGGAGGATGTGTATGGCGCGTTCGCTTTCTTGCGCAGAACTTCGGGTGCGTATTGCCCGGTTGCCACGGGTTTCTCTGGGGCATTTTCCAACACCGCTGGATTTTTGCCCTCGCCTGACGGATGCGCTGGGAGGCCCGCGAATTTTTGTCAAACGGGACGATTGTACGGGGCTGGCATTTGGCGGTAACAAGGTGCGGCAACTGGAGTTTACGGTGGCCCAGGCGGTTCGGCATGGGGCAGATGTGCTGGTAGGAGGGGCGGGATCTCAGTCCAATCACTGTAGGCAACTTGCGGCAGCGGCCGCGCGGAATGGGTTGGATTGTGCGCTGGTGGTAGTGAAAGACCACAAGAGCGGGCAGAAACGTGGGAATTTGTTACTGGATGACCTGCTGGGAGCCTCGGTAGAAAGAGTTGCAGTTGCTTCGCAAGAAGAACTGGGCGCGGCAAAAGAGGCTTTGGTAGAGCGTCTGACCCGAGAAGGGCGCAAGCCATTTGTGGTGATGCGAGAAGAACTCCAGCATTTGGGTGCGATGGGATATGCACTGTGCATGGCGGAATTGGCGGATCAGTTCAATCGCATGGGTGAAAGATTGGATACGGTGGTGGTCAGTTCAGGCAGCACAACGCAGCCCGGGCTGATTTTTGGGAATCGGGTGCTGGGGTTGGATGCTCGGATTATTGGCATGGCACCGATTGTCTGGTCGCACGATCTCAAGACGGCATTTTTGGATGTGCTTTCGCAGATGGGCAAGGCCCTGGATCTGGATGTGGCGTTTTCTTCGGAAGATATTATTAATCTGGCCAGTTACGTGGGTCCCCAAGGGTACGGGCATCCTTCGCCGGAAGGCAACGAGGCGTTTCGGCTGATGGCGCGTTCAGAAGGGCTGTTCCTGGATCCAATTTATTCGGCGAAAGCGCTTGCCGGGCTGATTGATCTGGTGCAGAAAGGGCAGATTGGGCCGGACGAAACGGTGGTGTTTTTGCATACAGGGGGGACGCCGCTGGTGTTTGCATACGCGGAGGAATTGCTGGCGTCAAATTCGTTATAAGCCTCAGGTTTCATTGTGTTAGCAAACACTTGATATTTATATTATATTTTCAAAAGAGTTGTTTCTGAGTGGTACGGGTTGATCCGTGCCTCAACTGAAATCCCAAGTGTGGTAAGGAGGATGTGGTATTATGGACAAGCTGGCAATCCTGGGCGGAGCCAAGGCTGTAAAAACCGATCCGGGCGATATGTTCACGTGGCCAAT
>JAQCGA010000186.1 GCA_027619145.1 bacterium
TTTTCCAGCCAGATCCCCCGGTGTCCACGACGGTGGTAACGCCGTTGGGGAAGGCGTGCTGGTCCGGAAAGAGCCAGCCTTTGTACCCGCCGTACACGTGGACGTGGATGTCTATGAGGCCGGGGGTAATGTATAGACCTGAGATGTTGATGGTTTTTTTTGTGGGACCGAGATTCTGGCCAACGGCGGCAACTTTTCCGTTTGTGATGGCAAGGTCCGCCGGGCCGTCGAGACCATTTTTGGGGTCGATGAGGTGACCGCTGGTAAGGAGAAGATCGTGTGGGATTTCCATCGGTTGCCTCAGGCACCCATGAGGTTGAAGCGGGTAGCCAACCAGGGGGCCAGGTCGAGTTCGGTTTTGCCTTCGAGGATCCATTTGGCGTTGTATTCGCCCATGGATACGGAGAATTTGAAGCCCCGGCCACTCCAGCCGCAGTCCAGGAAGAGGTTGTCCAGGCCGGGTACAAAACCGAGTAGCGGTTTGAGGTCCGGCGTGTCGTCGTAGCAGGTTTGATAGGCACCCTGGAAGCGTCCGCGTTTCATGTTGGGCAGGCGGTGGTGGATGACTTCGGTGGCGTGATCGACCATGAATTGTGGGCAGACGGCTTCGGTGGGATCGGGCTCTATGCGGACGAGGGGTTTGCGGGTGTCGCGCAGGACGCGGAAGTGTTTGTTGTGCCAGGGGATGATGGCCAGTTCTGCAGAGGTGACCGGGGGGCGATCCGCGAAGTCTGGTGGTTGGCGAAAGAAGGAGACGCCGACCTGGGTGGTTTCGATGGGCAGGAAGAGGCCGGCGGACCGGGCAACTTTGTGGCTCCAGGGACCGCAGGCGAGAATGACTTTTCCGGGGGCAATTGCGCCCTGGGGCGTATGGAGGGTTTCGATGTGGCCGTTTTTGGCATCGATGCGGGTGACGGGGGTGAATTCGCGGAGGTCTGCACCCAGGCGTTTTGCCCCGGCAGCGTAGGCGTGCATGGTGCGGTAGGCATCTACACATCCGCTGCGGGGGTAAAGGATTGAGGCACCGAAGCCGTCCATGTTGAATTCGGAGTAGAAGTCTGTGGTTTGATCTACGGAGAGCGCGCGGGCATCGGAGCCGTTCTTGCGGGCGGCCTGGGCACGAGTTTCGGCGTTTTCCAGGCTGGATTGAAAGCCGAGGATGCCGTGGTTCATGAAGCCGATGTCTCCACCAATGCGCTCATCGAAGTTTTCGTAGATGTCCAGGGCCCGCACGGCCAGGCGACTGATGGTGTCGGTTATTTCGGCCTGTTGACCACACATGGCACCGGACATGGAACTGGTTCCCGAGCCGATGGTTTTGCGTTCGCAGAGGACAATTTTTCCGGCACCGGCTTCGGCCAGGTGGTAGGCGATGGTGAGGCCAACGATGCCGCCGCCAATGATGACGATGTCTGCGGTTTCCATAAAAGATCCTTCAAAACGGTGAGAAGGCAGAAGGCAGAAGGCAGAAGGCAGAAACAATTATCAATTGATAATTGTCTTTGCCTTGTTTTACGTCGTTCCGAGGGCACCTGCGATTTCTTCTGTTGTGGCGAGTTTGGCCCAGCGGGAGCCAACGAGGGCACGGAAAAGGTGTTTGTCCGTTTCCGAACCGTAGAGAATGCTGTCTTCCATCCAGTAGTTGTTGAAGCCGAATTCCCGGCCCTGGATGAGTGTATAGAAGACGCAGGCATTGCCGTACTGGCCGCTCAGAACCAGGTGTTCAATACCGGCGTTGCGCAAGAGGAAGTCCAGCCCGGTACCTGTGAAAGCTGAACTGGCTACTTTGCGGACGATGATTTCCCCGGGCCGGGGGGCCAGAGGAGCGATGACGGACATTGGATCCGAGTCGAAGAGTTCGTAGTCCCGGTCGCGCTGGTACGGAACAACTTCGCGACCGGTTTCGGTCCATTTGGCATTGACGACGTGGACGATTAGCGCGTTTTGGGAACGGAAGGCGTCCAGGGTGGTTCGAAGGTTTGGAATGACAGCGTCGAGTTCGGCCTGAAACCATTGGGCGCGGGATTCATTCCCGCCGGCCAGCCAGGAGGGATCGCAAAAGCGCTCCATCATGTCAATGATGACAAGAGCGGTTTTTTGTGCAGGTAAGGTGGCCTGCGGGTCGAGGTGCCGGAGGGTGAGCGCATCGGTATCGATTACCATGGATTGGACACCTTTTTGAAGCGAACGATGTTCATCAGGGTTCTTCGCCGGGTGGATCTATGGGGGATTCGTTTTTGACCCAGGGGCCGTAGGTGGTCAGTTCGCTGTAGGTATCTGGCCTGCGGTGGTTCCAGATTTTGTCCCGGTACCTTACGCCAGACAGGACCATGCGCGGGCGGTCCAGGTCCAGTTCTGCGGTGGCTACGCCCTGGTACCGGCCCCGGTCGGCCAGGACGATGCCGTCCGGGCCAATGATGCTGCTGCGATTCAGGCATTTGCCGGGCATCCAGGGGTCCGTGTCTCCAATGCCGTAGTTGACCGGGCAGAGGTAGACGCAGTTGTCAATGGCGCGGGATTGTATCATTGCCTCCCAACCCACTTCGCCGAACATAGAATATACTGTGGGATGAAAGATGATTTCCGCACCTTTCAGGGCCAGGATGCGGAAGGCTTCGGGAAAAAGTACATCGTAGCAGATGGTAATGCCAATTCGGCCGAAGTCCAGGTCGAAGACGGGCCAGCTGTCTCCGGGTAGAATATGCCAGGCTTTGCGTTCTGCTACCGTGATGTGGACTTTTCGGTAGCCACCCAGATAGTTCCCATTTCGGTCGAAGATCAGGGCGATGTTGCGGCGGATGTTGTGTTCCAGGCCCAGGATGGGAGCAATGACGTACATGCCGTGTTTGCGGGCGACTTCTGAAAAACGCATGCCGATGGGGCCGTCTGGGAACGGTTCGTACCAGCGTGCGTTTTCTCCAGCGCGAGGGATGCCCTGGACGGCGAAGGTTTCGGGCAGGCAGGCGATGTCTGCGCCTTTTCCGGCGGCTTCGGCCAGGAGGGCTTCAGCAGAGGTGAGGTTGGATTCGTGCTTTTCGTCGTCGGTTTCACCGGAGGGTTTGCCGGGGGTTGCGCAGACAGCAACGGTAACGGGCCTTGCCATAGAGCCTCACAAGAGAAGGGTTACCTGAGGCGCAGAACGAGGTTCTGGAGTTTGAGGTGTTCCGGTGCAATTCGGAAGCTGAGCCAGCCGTTGCTGGATCGGGCGTTGAGCGTTGCCGAGAGTTTGCCGTTTTGTTCAAGCGTGGCTTTTTTGCGGTGGGTGCGAATTTTGATTTCAGCGGGTGCAGTGGCGTAGAAGTGAAATGTGTTTCTGGACTTTTCTTCGATTGAGAATGTGGTGGGGATGCGGAAGTGGGTTCCGCTGTTGAAACTGAAGTCTTCGACCGTGATTTTACGTCCCCGAACGGATTTAACCGTGTAGGCGGTTTGGCACTTTTGTTGTGGGTCTTCCACCTGGACGAAGGCACCGGGCAGAGCAGCGGCTGTACGGATGGGCACGCTGGTACAGAAGCTTGTTTCGTCGCTGGAGTCGATGTCACCTTCCTGGACGGGGTATTCGAGGGAAACAGTCAGATCCGGGGCGGAAAAGGCAGATGCTTCTGCCAGGAAAAGAGACTGATGGCCATTGTGTTCGCGGGAGTATACGGCAGTTCGGCCGGAAAAGGTGACATCCCCAAAGGTGTTTTCTGTACCATCCTGGGATTGGACAATGAGGTCGGTTCCGGTGCGGCGGGTTACACGGATGGCAGCGGGGCCATCTGCTCCATCGGGAAGTTTGAGGGCTTCTACGCCGGTGATGTCCGGGGTGCCTCTGGCGTGATCGATGAGGGTGACGAAGGTGTTTCCTTTTCCACTTTCGTGTTTGCGAGCAAACAGGTACTCGTGTGTGACGTTGTCGTGCAGGCGGTCTTGTGGACCGGGACCTTCGCCAAGGAGAATTTCGTCTACAGGGGAGACGAAATGTACGTGCATGGAGAGGTTTTCGTGTGTCCAGGAAGTAAGCCAGGGCGTTTCCCCCGGTTTGCCCGCGCGTAATTTCTGGATGTCGTTGCCGAGGACACCGTTGCGTTTTTTGAGAGCAATGGGTTTGCTTCCGGCCGACGGGGGCGTGGAGAGGGTGCCTTCGCCGTGGATGGCGTAGTCGTGAGTTTTTCCACCTTTGACGCGGAAGCAGTCCACCACGTAAGCAGGACCTCTACCTCGGTGGACCATGACGCAGTGCCGGCGGTAGGATTCGGTTTGTTTATAAGCGTTACATTCGGCTTCGATGGTTTTGACGGTGGGTGAAGTTGCCAGGAGGGTGAGGCTTCCGGGTGGGCGCTTGCCCCGGGGGAGCTGTTCGCTTTCGTCCACGACGACCAGGTTGTGTTTGAGGGTACTGCGGATGCTGCTGCTTAAGGGGTGGTCGCCCAGGTAGCCCAGGTCGGAGAGGACTTCAACTCCTTCGGTGATCATGGCAATGTTGAGGGCATCGGCATGGCTGTGGCCTTCGGGTTCGTAGAAGTTCATGAGGAAGGTGGCGGTGCCGGTGAGGTCGCCCTGGAACATGCGTTCGTAGCCGGTGTTGAAGATGGCCAGGAGCCAGCCGGGGAAAAACCGGTCGCGTACAGGTGGAGGGGGGAGCGTTTTGAAGCTGGCGGGCCGGTTGAAGAAGGCGAAGTCGTCTCCGTTGTCTGGCCAGACGAAGGATGCGAATTCTTTGCCACTGCGAACCAGGCCCAGATTGTGTAGCCAGGCTGGTGCGGGCCAGCCGCCTGGGGCTGCAATTGCGTCTGCGGTGTGGGGCGTGCGTCCATCCGGCAGGGTCATGAGGGTGCGCGCGCGGAATACCGCGGCATACGAGCCGTTTGCTTCGTAGAGGTTCAGGTTGCGGTAGTGGTCTTTTTTGCGGTACGAGGGGGGATCGGTGTATCCCTGTGCGGCTTCGGGCAGGTCTTTGATATTGGACAGGGCGTAGAGGTAGTAGCTGGCGCCTTCGGCGGTGGTGCCGTCGAATTTAAAGAAGCCTTTGATGAATGGTTCAAAGCCTTCTACGCCCCGGTGGACAAATTCTGGGGCACCCAGGAATCGGCCCAGAGCGGCTTCGCCCACGCGGCAACCGGCAACTTTGTTGTTGATGCCTTCCCAGAGGGTGAACGTCAACAGGCCTTCCACGATCAGATCGGAGATGACGGTGTTCCGTTCTTCATTCGTGAGGAAGGGTTGCCCGGTTGAATCTTTCTGGTCCCAGAGGAGGTCCAGCGCTTCGGCCAGGTTTGTGATCTGGTTTGCTTCGGCATTTACCCCGCCGCAAGAGAGCCGACCACAGCCCCAGAAGGTGTGGATGATTTTCCCGCTTTTCATGGAGGGTCGGTGTGGCTGGTCCGGGCAGGCGTTGACTTCAAAGCGGCTCAGGCCCTGGTCTTTTGCCATGAGTTCGCAGGCGTAGAGCGGATCGCAGTCCAGGAAGGTATTCCAGTAGTCGTGCAGGAGGTAATTGGGGTAGACTTTTGCGAAGCGTTTGAGGATGGCAGCCGCGGTGCGGGCATAGCTGTCTTTGCCGGTCATTCGGTAGAGGATGGCCAGGGTTCGGGCCGCGCCGGGCATGTGGTGGGTTTTTCGCTGTCGGATGGCACCTTGATACGAGGTATGAACTTTGCGGCCGGCCCAGACGAAGGCGTTTCGCCCGGTGGAGAATTTGCGGTCGTTGATTTCATCCGGGCGGAGATAATAGCTGAGGGTTTGGCCAGAGCGTGGAAGTTCCAGGAGGCCCTGTTCGGGGTATTCTGCGCCAGTCATGACTGCGCCGCAGAAGCTGCAGGTTAGCTTTTCGGGGTCCCGGTAGTCCCAGGCCATACTCCAGGTGTTGTCCGCTTCGCAGGCGGGGCAATAGGTGCCGTAGATGTGCAACGGGGTGAGATCCGGGACCATGAGGTCAATCCAGGCGTTGGAGCGCCCCGCGTAGTGGTCGGCCAGTTCGGTCATGCCATCATACTGTTGTTTGGCCCAGTCGTGCCGGCGGATGTTGGCCTGGGCAATGTCCAGGTTTTTGTCCCGAATACGCAGGCAGGGATGGTCAACTTTACCGGCGCTGCGGGTGAACTTCGTTTTTTGTTTTTCTATGCGCTGCCGGCATTCGCGTTCGCCCTGGCTGTTCCAACCTGGCATACCTGCCTCCCGATGGATAAAAGCTATAATCTATAAATTTAGGGAGAGGTATGATCGGATGGGAGAGGCCGGATGTCAAGAGGAAAGGGGGAGGGGCGGGTCGATATTTGCAGTGGAATTCTTTATTCTGGGGGTTTTCTGGCCTGAATAATTCATAAAAAACGCTGGAACCACGGATAAATGCGGATAAACACAGATGGTTGGCACGTTGCTCATCGCCAGCCTTATGCAAATCGCTTAGAGTTCAAAAGTCTTTGATCTGTGTGTATCTGTGTCCATCTGTGGTTGCTTCTTGAATTTTTCAGGCTGGGTGTGTATTTAAAGGCAAATATTCATTCTTTTGTGCGTTTGCCTTTTGGGATTATGGTTTTGTGACGGTGTTTTTTTGTGCGTGTTTATTTCCTGTTGACACCTTTTTCATTTACATGTAATGTTCAGTCAATTCTGGTGCTTGTTTTGAAGAATATTGATTTTTTGAGGATTTGGAAACGTGGGTATTTCAGTTACTTTTGGAGAATTTCTGGCGTTGGGCGGCGCATTGATCTCCGCATGCAGCAGCCTTATTCTGCGAACTCAGTCATTTAAAGTGCCGCCTGTTGTGATGAATGCTGTTCGATGTGGTACTGCGACAGTCTTTTTCTGGATCTTGCTCCTGGTTTGGGGGCCGCCACTCCGTTCTTACCTGGAGGTACCCTTTCACGCCTGGGCTTTTTTGTTAGGCGGGGTTATGATTGGCCCGGTGGTTGGAGAGACGGCCTATCTGCGTGCGATCCGGGAGATTGGGGTTTCCAGGAGCCTGGCGCTGGCGGGGACGTATCCACTGAGTACGCTGTTTTTTCAGCATTTGATCCTTCAGTACCCCGTTCCGAAGAGTCTTGTTCTGGGCTGTGTGCTGGTGGTGCTTGGTGTGGTGAGTTTGTCTGGGAGGCCAGAACAGGTTTCTGTGGGAGGAATAGCAGGTCCTCCGGTCCGGATGAGGCTGGGTGTGTTGCTGGTTCTTCTTGCCGTCACGTTGTGGGGGCTGAGTACCATTCTGCTTAAGTTGGCTATCGAGGATCTGACGGTTTTGCAGGCAAATAGTATTCGGATGCCGCAGGTAGCGACGGTTCTCTTTTTGACTCATTTCTGGGCCGGTGGGAAGGTGCGGTTGAAAGATATCGAGCGGAGAGCGATCTGGATTGTGGCGGGTACCGGGGTTTTGAGTATGGGGCTGGGATCGTTGATGTTTTTAAAAGCACTTGAGCTGATCGGTCCGGCAAAATGCGCTACGTTGAGTTCGGTTGCCCCTGTTTTTGGGTTGATCCTGGCGGTGATCTTTCTGAAGGAAAAAGCAACGGTTCGGCTGGTGGTTGGGGTGGCGCTGTGTGTGACAGGGGTGTGGGTGGTTCTGTAGGGATCAGGGTAGAGAGATGTCGTATTACGAGAATAAAGAG
>JAQCGA010000187.1 GCA_027619145.1 bacterium
ACTGCCCACCTGCGCCAGCAAAACAATCAGACCCACCTGACGCAAAATCGTGGACTTGCCCGCCATATTCGGCCCAGTAATCAACAACACCTGATCCGTATTTCCATCCAGAAAAAAATCATTCGGCACAAACTTTCCGCCCGGCAGCAATTGCTCCACCACCGGGTGCCGCCCCTCCCGAATCTCAATCGTTGTAGATCCATCCACAAGCGGACGCACATAATCATTGGCCGCAGCGACTTCCGCCAAACATGCCAGCACATCCACTGCAGCCACAGACCGCGCCGTACGTTGCACCTGTTCTACCCACGCCGCCACCACATCCCGCAACTCCTGGAACAGCTCTTTCTCCAGATCTCGGGCCCGTTCATCTGCCCCCAGAATCTTGGCTTCCCACTCCTTCAAATCCGGCGTAATAAAACGCTCCGCATTCACCAGCGTCTGCTTCCGAATATAATCTTCCGGCGCCTTCTCCTGGTTTGCCCTCGTAATTTCAATATAATATCCGAATGCCTTGTTGTATCCTACCTTCAACGATGGAATCCCCGTACGCTCCCTCTCCTGCGCCTGCAACCGCGCCACCCAGCTCCGCCCACCGGACGCAATCTCCCGCAACTCATCCAGCTCCGCGTGATACCCAATCCGTATGATCCCTCCCTCGCTCAGAACCGCAGGAGGTTCGTCATCCATCGTCTTTGCAACCAAATCAATCAACTCACCCAGATCCGGCAACCCATCCACTCTCGCCCGGGTAAGCAATCCGGCCTCTGCACCCTCCAGCGCCTCCCGCAGCGGAGAAACGGCCTCCAGCGAAACCTTCAGCCCCACCAGATCGCGCGGGTTTGCACGCCCACAGCAAATCCGGGACATCAACCGTTCCAGATCGCCCACACCTCGAAGCGCTTCCCGCACATCTTCCCGCATAGAAACGTTGCGCACCAATTCATCCACCGCATCCAGGCGACCTTCAATCCGCTCAAGATCCAGCAGCGGCTGCGAAAGCCACGCCCGCAATGCGCGTGCACCCATCGGGCAACACGTCTGATCCAACACAGACAACAGGGTACCCTCTCGACGCCCCTCCTGGATGGACGTAATCAACTCCAGGTTTCGCTGCGTCACCAGATCCAGCGCCATATATGCGCTCGAATCTTCGCGCGAAAGCCGAATAATATGTGAAATCGCGCTCTTCTGGTTCTCCTGCAAATACCGCATCACCGCACCCGCCGCACCCACCCCCACATCCATCTCGTCACAACCAAACCCCTTCAGCGAAGCCACTTTGAAATGCTCGGTCAAAACCTCGTACGCATACGCGTACCCAAAATACCAGTCTTCCTGCCGCGCCACAAGTACCCCGGACAGACGCTCCGCGCAAATCGATTCATTCGCCTCCGCCCAGGTCGCAGGTGCCAGAATCTCTGCAGGCCCAATCCGTTCCAGCCGCTCCCATAACTCATCCACATCCACTTCCGAAACCCGAAACGCCCCCGTGGACAGATCCGTCACCGCAAGGCCTGCTCGGGTTCCATCTACCAACACGCCCACCAGATAGTTGTTCCGCTTCTGATCCAGCAAATTATCTGTCAGCGCCGTTCCCGGAGAAACCACCTGCGTCACCTCGCGCCGTACAACTGCCTTCCCTTTTTGCGGAGGTTCCATCTGTTCACAAATGGCCACCTTTTTCCCAAACTTAATCAGCCGGGACAAATACGTATCCAGCGCGTGGTGCGGCACACCCGCCATCGGTACTTTTTCAGAAACACGACCGTTGTTACGAGACGTGAGCGTGAGCCCCAGCAAACGCGACACTTCCCGGGCGTCCTCATAAAACGTCTCGTAAAAATCCCCCATCCGAAACAGTACAATCGCGTCCGGGTGTTCTCCCTTAAAACGCAGGTACTGCTCCATCGCGGGTGTTACTTCCTTGGTTTTGGTCTTGCTCATAAAAACCCCGTCTCTACGGTCGTTCAACCACCAGACAACGAATCTTCTCTGCCACTTCAATGCGCACCCTGGCCCCATCGGCTGCACCCCGGTCCGGAAACGGGCCTGCCAGCAACACGTGCAACCCCCTCCCGGCCAACTCCTCAACCCGCACCCGGAACCCCTGTACTTCCAACCGCCCCGAAAGTGCCTTCACGTTTTCCGCACTTCCAAAAACCCCCACCCGCACCCAAAACCGCACCCCCGGTTCCACTGTTTCAGAATCCGGTGCCAGATCCTCAATCTGCTCCCGCACGGCCGCCCTCACAGGCCCCGGTCCTGCAGCCTCCAGCGCCCTGGCTTCCCGCAAAGCATCTTCAGCCCGCCCCGCCTGCACATAGGACTCCACAACGCCCAAATGTGCATAAGGCACCATCTCGGACGCCGGGTACCGATCCATTACCTGTCGGAAAACCACCGCCGCAGAATCCGGCTGGCGCAAAATCATGTACGTCAACCCAATCCGGTACAACGCACGCGGTGCCAACGAACTCTTCGGATACTCAGCAAGCAGTTTCCAATACTGGCGCTGCGCGTTCAAATACAGCCCGGACGGCCCGGCGAAATTCAACTCGGCCAATTCGAACAACGCATCACCGGCCAGATCATGCTGTGGATGCACCGCCAGCAACCGCTCGAAATACCCCTTCGACTTTGCCGCTTCAGACGTGAGCCGCCCCAGATAATACAGCGCCTCTGCATCGTCTGGATGCGCCGCCAACTTCTGCCCGAACACAGCCTTTGCTTCCTCAAAACGACCCTCTCGAAACATCGCAACCGGATCGTCGGAATCAGCCCACAGAATTCCGGGGGAGATCATCCAGAAAAACACAATCACAAACAACAATCGACAAGCCATCCGAGTCTTCATACAGAAGATTACCCCACTGCGTTCTGGTAACTGAAATCGAACAACAGCTCCCACTCCCGCTGCTGAATACGCCGGCAAATATCTTCGGCCTGAGACTTTCCTGACTCACATGCCTCACACAGATCCACAAACTCAAACGGGTCCCACGCCTCCTGCGTTGCCAAGAACGCGGCCGAATCATCCGCATCTTTTGCCAAACGTGCCGCTTCTTCTCGGAGCGATTCAAATATCGGGTGTGTTCCCACCTTGTGGAACCAGTGCTTGCTATTCGAAAAATCTGGCTCACGCCGGTGCATCATCCCGTGCCAAAAGCTTCCGGTAGGCGTATTGATCTGCTGGCTGAGTGTATGGGATTCACTCAGAAAATTGTGATACAACAAGGCACCCGAAATGCAGGCCTGCGCCATGTCCGTATCCACAACCTTCTGTCCCGCAAACGCGGTCTCCACCGCAAGCGCATCCAGGGCCTCCCGCGCACTTTCATTGGGTGAACCCGGACCCAATACGTTCAACCGAGGCTCTTTCAGCAATGCCTCAAAAGCAGATCCATATGTTCCCGCATCAAAATCCTCTGCCATGTGAACCACCTCCTTTGGATCGTATTCGCAATATACTCAGAATTCTCAATCCGTGCCAGCACCCGGCCTACAACACCCCATCTTCCTTCGCTTTCAAATACCATTCCACGAACCGGGGAATCCCCTCCTCCACATCCACCTTCGGCGCGTACCCATACAGCCGATTCGCCTTTGAAATATCTGCATTCGTCAGCCGCACATCCCGTGGATGCTCCGGACGGGCCTCAATCACCGCGTCTCGCCCCAACGCCTTCTGCACCAGTTCCAGCGCCCGGCTCAGTCGCACCGTATGCGTATTCCCTAGGTTAACCACCTCGTACGCCTGCGGCCTGTCCAGCGCCGTGACAAGCCCATCTACAATATCGGAAATATACGTATAATCCCGCTGCGTAGACCCATCTCCAAACATCTGAATCGGCTCGCCCGCAACCGTGAGCCGGGTAAAAATATGAAACCCCATATCGGGGCGTTGCCGCGGGCCGTACACCGTAAAAAACCGGAAACACGAAATCGGAAGATCGTACAAATGATGGTACGTATGACAGAGCAATTCTACGCTGCGCTTGGTGGCCGCGTACGGAGAAATGGGCCGGTCTGCAGGATCATCTTCGTGAAAAGGAACGCGGGCCGTATTTCCATATACCGAAGAAGAAGAGGCCACCAGCACATTGTCCACACCCCGAGCGCGGCAGGCTTCCAATACATTCATGGTACCCCGGATATTGATATCCTGATATACCAGCGGGCTTTCCAAAGATCGCACCCCGGCCCGGGCTGCCAAATGCACCACCCGGCGAACATCATATTTCTGAAACACCGTCTCCAGACATTCCAGATCCCGAATATCGCCTTCTACCAGCGTAAACCCCGGATGCTTCAGCGCCCCGGCAAGATTGTACCGCTTGATTGCAGGCGAATAATGATCGCAAAAATCGTCTATCGCCACCACGCGATCTCCGCGTGCCAGCAAGTGATCCATCACGTGCGAACCAATAAAACCGGCTCCACCCGTCACCAGAATCGCGGACACATCCCCTCCCTTCGGCATTAGATCAACTGAACCAGGTGGCTTTCCAACCCATCGATTACGTCCGAATCCACCGGCTCTCCAATCATACGGTCTCCGTCCACTCGAACCAGACGAACCGGGCGAACCCGATCTTTCGCCGCATCGGGCCCCGGAGCAAACACCCGGATATAATTGTCCGTCACACCCTGCAGGTACCCCGTAGCAGCTTCCCGACGGTTTTCAAACAACACGTCCAGCGTCTGGCCCAAATACGCACGCTGAAAAACCTCGGCCTTCCGCGCTCCAAGTGCCCGCAAGTCTGCCCCGCGCTGCTTCTTGGTCGCCGGATCCACATGATCCGGCATCTTTGCAGCGGGCGTGCCGTTGCGCGGGGAATAGGGGAATACGTGTAAATACACCAGCGGCGTCTGCTCAATCAAATCGTACGTTTGCCCAAACGCGGCCTCGTCTTCGCCCGGAAAACCTACCATCACATCGGCACCCAGCCCCAGGCCCGGAACCCGCTCTGTAAGCGTCTCCACCAGTTCAATGTACTGCCCGCGCGTGTACGGCCGGCGCATCGCGGTCAAAATCCCATCATCCCCACTTTGCAACGGGATATGCAGATGCCGACAAAACTTTTTCGACTCCGCAAAAAAATCGACCATCGGCTCCGTAATGTACGTGGCCTCCACAGAACTGATTCGGAAGCGCTCCAACCCATCTATATCCTCAATGGCCTCCAGCACGTCCAGCAACCGGTGCGCATCCGTCTCATAATCCCCAATATGAACCCCGGTAAGCACCACCTCCTGGTACCCCACATCCACGAGACGCCTCACCTGCTCTACCGTACTCTCCAGAGACCGGCTTCGGCTCCGCCCTCGGGCAAACGGAATAATGCAGAACGAACAGAACTCGTTGCAGCCCTCCTGCACCTTCACAAAAGCCCGTGCCCGCCCACCAAAATTGTGAATATCCATATCCTGAAACTCGGCCGCGCGGCTGCGCGTAACAAAAGAGCGGCCCAGCGAACACGTATCATTAATCAAATCCAGCAACCGGGTCTTCTCTGCTGTACCCACCACCAGATCCACTTCTGGCATATCAATCAATGTATCCGGATCGGTCTGCGCATAACAACCCACAGCCACCACGGTACCTTCCGGAGAGGCCCGGTGTGCTTTTCGTAACATCTGCCGGGACTGCGCGTCTCCCTGACCGGTTACCGTACACGTATTCACCACCGTCACATGTGCCGGTTCTCCAAAAGAAACTACCCGGTACCCCTGGGCCTCGAACTGCTCGCGATACCATTCTGTATCGTAGCTATTCAGCTTACAGCCCAGCGTATAAAATGAAACCGTCTTTTCTTCTTGCATCGGCCTCTTCCTAAACAGCGAAGAGTTGAGGAACCCGTCCCCAACTCTTCGCCGTGTGATCTATACCTCATTTCAAAAACATCGGGCGTAAGACTAAGACTCCTTCTCGGACTCTTCGTCTTTGCCTTCCGAACTTTCCTCGGAGCTATCTTCTTCTGCCCCGTCTTCATCTTCTGCAGCCTCAGAGGCATCTTCCGAGGTATCGGAGGCTTCTTCAGTTTCTGCTTCAGCCTCCCCTGCGTCCTCTTCATCGCCTGCAGCCTCGGAAACACCTTCTGCCGAAGAGGCGTCGGAAACTTCTACTGCTTTAGCCTCCTCTGCGTCGCCTTCTTCGCCTTCACCCTCTACAACCACCGGGACCGGGATCGGACGGGCTTTGTGGGTTTCGATATAAGCGTCGATTTCATCCTGCTCGACGTCGCGCAGATACTCCTTCACGCTCAGCACAACCTTGCGCTGCTCCTCATCGAACTCCACCACTTTCATCGGCATCTCGTCGCCCTCAGCAAAATGCTCTTGAGGATTCTTGAGATCTGGAATTCCCAGTTGAGAAGCCGGGATGAAACCTTCCACGTCCTGGTCCAGGTCCACCACAACGCCGCGTTCCAGCAGTCGGGAAATTGTACCGTTTGTCACATTGCCTACGGCATAAGCTACAGCCAACCCGGGCCAGGGGTTCTCAATGGTCTGCTTGTGGCCCAGTGAAATCCTGCGGCGCTTCTTGTCAATATTGATCACAACCACATCAATTTCCTGGCCTTTTTTCACCACATCGCTGGGGTGGCGCACCCGGCGCGTCCAGGACATATCCGAAATGTGTACCAATCCGTCAATGCCCTCTTCAATTTCTACAAACGCACCAAAGTTCACCAGGTTGCGCACCTTACCCGTCAGCTTGGTGCCTGGCGGATACTTATCGTCCAGCGTGAGCCACGGATCAGACGATACCTGCTTCAGACCCAGTGAAATCTTCTGGCCATCTTTGTCCACATTGAGAATCACAACTTCCAGCGTATCTCCAATGGACACCAGTTTGGAAGGGTGGCGGATATGCTGCGTCCAGGACATTTCGGAAATGTGTACCAGACCTTCCACGCCCTGTTCCAGTTCCACGAATGCGCCGTAATCCGTAATGCTTACCACGCGGCCCTCTACCCGCTCGCCCACAGGATATTTTTCTTCAATATTCTCCCACGGGTGCGCCTGGAGCTGCTTCAGACCCAACGAGATGCGCTCGCGCTCTTCGTCGTAATTGAGCACCTGCACTTCAACCTGGTCGCCAATGGAGAGCACCTCGGAGGGGTGTCCCACGCGGCCCCAGGAAATATCCGTAATATGCAGCAGTCCGTCCAGACCGCCCAGGTCGATAAACGCACCGAAGTCCGTGATATTTTTCACCTGCCCTTCGCGCACCTGGCCCACTTCCAACGTCTGCAAGATCTGCTTGCGCAGACGCTCGCGCTCTTCTTCCAGAACCACCCGACGCGAAACCACAATATTACGGCGGTTCTTGTTGAGCTTGATAATCCGGAACGGGAACACTTCGCCAATAAACTGGTCGAAGTTTTTCACCTGCTTGATATCAATCTGCGAGCCCGGCAAGAATGCATCCACGCCGAACAGATCTACCACAATACCACCTTTGATCCGGCGTACCAGGCGACCTTCCACAATCTGATCGTTGTCGTATGCATCTTTGATGCGGTCCCAAACCCGCATGAAATCGGCTTTCTGCTTGGACAGAACGATCT
>JAQCGA010000188.1 GCA_027619145.1 bacterium
CAATCTTCCTGCCCGGCACCCCGCGTGTCTTCCACACCATCGCTATTTCTCTTCGTGCTCATCTTCTGCTTACTCACACTTCAAACCGCCTGCGTCTCCCGCCCCCGCTACCGCACCCATCCACCGCCAGAGCAACCACGCACGCAGACAGAAACAGAAAAACCCAACGCCAAAAACCCGAATCAAACTCCCGCGCCCCCAGTTTCTACAAAGGGTGCCTACCAAATTGGCCTGTCGTCTTATTACGCACACAAATTTCACGGTAGGCCAACCGCCAGCGGTGAAATTTTTGACATGAACGGCCTGAGCGCGGCCCACCGCGAACTCCCGCTGGGCACAGTCATCCGAGTAACCCACATGGGCAACGGACGCAGCATCGAACTAAAAGTCAACGACCGAGGCCCCTTTGTAGAAGGCCGCATCCTGGATCTTTCTCTGGGTGCCGCCCGTCGCCTGGACATGGTCGAAGCGGGCGTTGCCAAAGTCAAAATCGAAATCATCAAAGCGGTAGAGTAAACACAGTACAGAAAACGGTCACTGTCTCTCTAGACAGTGACCGTTTTAATGTACCCCAATAAACAACCTTCAGAAGTTACTCCTCGCCTCCCGAAACATCTCCTTCTTTTTCTGGCCGCTGGGGCTTACGCTTTTCCGCCTTCTCCCAGATCAGCCGCTCGAACTTCAACTGATCTTCCTGGTCTTGCTCTTTCGCTTCATTCAAAATTCGTGAAATAATAGCCGCCAGCCGCTCCGGATCTCGCTTGCCAATACTTGCCAGGGTCTTCAACTCCTGCACTTGCCGTTCCCGCATGGTCTTGGGCACCGCCTTGGCTACCGTTTTCTTCGGCGCGGCCTTGGCTACGGCTTTTTTTGGCGCAGCCTTGCGCTTCCGCAAAGGCGCCTGTTTCCCATCTGCCTTTGTCAGGCTAACCCGCTGCGTCTTCCAGGGGCGAAAAAAACGGTCCAGAAATCCACCGTCTTCATCTTTTTCTTTTTTGTTTTTCGCCATCCGACCTACGCTCCTTCCCCAATCCGGTCGCCTGGTCTGGCGCATATTCTACAACCCTGGCCCATAACGACCACCACCTTTTGAACCGAACCACCTGTGGGGGACGATCATAAACTTTACATATAATCTTTATTATCAATACTATACTTAGAATCCAAGCTTACTTGTAAATGCTGGTACAGATCTTGCGAACTCCAATTTACCACGACGTACGCCACCCAACATTCTTCCCTCCAGGAACACAGCCATGCCCAGCCTGCACCATCTCGATAACCAGGAAGAAACAAAACCCGGTTCGTTCTCTTCTGCTACACAAAAACCTTCCCGTCAACCCCTGGGCATTCTGTTGTTTTGCCGAAGGAACAGCGCCTGGCACCAGGCTTCTACAGAGCAGCGCAATACCTTCGACCTGAACGACCCCGCCGTACTGAAATGCTGGGAACAAAAAATGGGTGGCCGCATCTTCCGAATTTATGCTTCCGACGAAAACGTCAACGGAACCTGGGAGTTTTTCACCTTGCTTGAATTCCACGACTTGCCAGCCTGGAGCCAGCTCCAGGAAGAACTTGAAGCCTCCGAATTCGGAACCTACTTCGACTGGGACATCGCCGCGTTCGGCCGCAGCGCCGTGTAACTCCTCCACTTACTGGGCAGCACCCAGCGTCCGAAATACGATCTCCGCAATAAAATCAAACCCCAGCAGCCGTCCCAGCACACTCCACTCTTCCAGGTCTATAACCGTCAGACCGGCACCTCCACCCTGCGCCACAAAGGTTCCCACATATGCTCTCTTTCCGTCTGGCGAAATACCAATGCTGGCGGATTCATTGCCCAGTTGCAACGACCGCACAATCAAATTCCGCTGTACATCCACCGCCAACAACTGCCCCGAAGACGTCACATATAACGTCTTCCCGTCCGCCGAAAACGTAACCCCTCGGGACCGCTCCCCCTGCAACTGAATTGCACCGACCACCCGGTCTGCAACCAGATCCAGCACCGAAATAACACCCCGGTCCAGGTTGGCTACGTACGCCCGGCGTCCATCGGCCGTAATCCCAATTTCGGAGGGGATCGCACCAATAACAATGGTGCCAGTCTGCGTACGGCTTTCCAGATCAATGACCGAAACGTCCCGGCTCCGTGCATTGACCACATATAGTTTCTTGCCGTCCGGCGTGATCTCTGCATCCACAGGCTGGTCTCCTACCTGAATCGTATCCACGACAGCCTGCGTAACCAGGTCAATGACCAGCAGTTGGTCTCGCAATTCTTGCGTTACGTATGCAACCTGCTCATCCAGGCTCAGCACAACCCGTCCCTGCGACTCTGTAGGCACAGAAAAGCGCACCCGATGCTCCTCATCCAGTGCAAACAAAGCGAAGCCCTCCGAAACGTAGATCGAACGCTGATCTTTCGAAATTCGAATTCCGGTAGGTCCGCGCAACTGGATATAGTTGGAAATAAGGTGGCTGTTCGAATCTAAAACAATTACCGAACCATTTGCCGCATCCACCACGTACACGGCGTACCCTGTTGCAGGTGGGGCCACCGCCGCCTGACTTCCGTATACAGAACCAAAGCTTACAAAATCCGTAAAATTAATTTCTCCATCACGATTCAAATCCATCCGAAGATTGAACGAAGTATCGCTGGAAATCGTATTATAACTTCGCGCAAACAGTACAAAATCCGCAAAACTGATAACCCCATCATCGTTAAAATCTGCCGCGCTGGCCCCTTCAGCTACCCACACAACCGGCCCTACACCCTGTCCATACAGGCTCCGGGCATCTCCCATACAGAGCAAAGCCAGGGCAACAGCAAAGAAAACACTTCTCATAACGGGGTGTCCTTTCCATCCAGATCTTTCATCTGAACCACTTCCACCCGATTCCCACCGGCCTTCTTTGCAGAATACAGTGCTTCGTTAAGACGCTGGAACACAGTCTCACCAGCCGTGCGCCCATTCACCCCTCGCACAGGTTCAAGAGCAACGATCCCTACACTGACCGTAATCTGTACAACCTCGTCTGCGCACGGAAACCCGTGTGCACGAACCCGCGCGCGGACCATATTGGCACGGCCCCGAGTCGTATCCAGATCCGCCGGATACAAAATCGCCGCAAAATGTGTCCCGTCAATATGCCCCACCCGATCCTGCTCATCCAGCAGAGACTGCAACAATTCGGCCAGCCCACGAATCACCTGGTCTCCGGCCTCCCGCCCGTGGGCTTCATTAATCACCCCCAGATTGTCTGCGGAGAGTAGCAAGAACCCTGCAGGCTTCTGTTCCTGTACAGCCCGCTGAATTGCCTGAGGCACAAACGCCCGCATAAACGAAACCTTGTTGGGCAATCCGGTCAACGCTTCCGTACCCGCCAGCCTGGCCCACCGTCGGTTTTCTTTTTTCAGACGTTCAATTTCTTCTTTCTGCTTCCGGTTTTCTTCTTCCAATCCCTGGATACGCCTCGCCAGATCTGCGTTATCTTCGCTCATATATTCCGGTTTCCGTGTATGTTTCGGTACAGCTCATAAAGCATAATTCCGCTGGCCACAGACACGTTCAGCGAAGCCTTCAGACCCTGCATGGGGATTTGCACAACACCATCACAAACAGCCAGTGTCTCAGGGCGAACCCCCTCTACTTCGTGCCCCACCACAACAGCCGCAGGCAATTGATAGTCAAACTTCCGGTAGTCCACACTTCGCTCTGTTTGCTCCAGAGCCACCACCTGAACCCCCTGCTTCTTCAAGACTTCAATCGCCTCAATTGTATCCTGTACATAAACCGACGGTACCGATTCTTCTGCACCCAGCGCCACCCGGTGTATCTCCTTCCGGGGCGGACAGCCCGTAAAACCCGTCAGGTAAACCCCTGCCGCACGCACACCATCGGCCGTGCGAAACACAGCCCCTACATTGAACAGGGAACGTACATTTTCAACCACAATGTAAATCGGATTTCGATCTTCTACTGGAATCCAGGTCATGATTCTCACAAACAAATAGCAAGAGAGCCACTCCGGCTGAGTGGCTCTGGAAGTCGCAGGGCTGAAAACCTCTTGATCCTGCCGGTAGAATCCTCTAACGCCTTTTCCCGATCGGGCTACTCAGAATGATCTTCAGCTTTTTCTTCCTTTTTCCGGGGGCGAACAACCTGCGGATCTTGTGCAGGTACCTTGCCATTAAAACGACTCTGCAAATCTTGAACGGTCGTTTCCAATTGCCGATATGCACGCTTGCCGGCTTCAGATGCAAACAGCACACCCAGCGTACCGCCTAGCACCGCACCGGCAAAAAATCCTGTCCAGAAAAATTCTCTGTGTTCCTCCTGGTTCCTGTACATTTTGTACCTCCTCCCAACGTTTACTCATGCCGGTCTTTCGGCTGGTCCTTTTTTAACATCCGTTTTAGAACTTTCGCCGCAACTTCCGCGTCTCGCCCCTGGAGTTGGAACCGCTGCTGAAGATCCCCTTTTTGCGATTTGGGTTTGGGTCGTTCTTCTTCTATCTCTTCCAGAAGAAAATCCTTCTGGCCTGCACTTCCATCTTTCGGGGATGCGGCACCACCCGCGATTTGTGCAGCCTTGTTCTTCTTGCTCCAGAAAGTGACCCCCATATACGCCAACCCAAGTACCACAATCAACACAATGAGCATCGTCAATTGTTCGCCAAATTCCATATGTATGTTCTCCCAGGTTAAGACATCCGTTGTGATAATTTCGCCGATCCGGTACCAGAAGTCAAGGGCGAAAGATTTCCCAATACAGCCTCAAAACGGTTATCTCTGGTCCTGTTCAAAAGCCGCACGCGCCGTTCCCAACGCATCCCAGGAAGCGGGGAAACCTCCAAAGGCACACATTTGTAAAATCACTTCCTCTACCTCTTTTTGAGACGCACCCGCGCCCAGTGCCCGAGCAACATGGACCTTGAGCTGTGCCTGTCGCCCCAGCACGGTCAACGCAGCCACCGTACACAACAGCCTTGTCTTCAAGTCCAGGCCGTCCCGTGCGTACAAATCTCCCATGACAAATTCCATCACAAATCGTTCAAAATCCGGGTGCAGTTCCCGAAACGTCTGGGCAATTTCCTCCACCTGGCCTTCTCCCACCAGTTGCCGCATCAAATCCCGTCCCTTATTGTACCGCTCAGACGCCATGGCAGACTCCTTTCACTCCTCCGGAAAAACTGCAAGACCAACCGAACTCCGGCTCCCACTGCTCAAATCCACAAATGCCGAAGCCAGCACCCGACACCGCACCGGCCCCGAAATTTCATCTCCAGGAAAGAACAGGTGCCTCATTCCCTGTCCGTCTACCACAAAACCCGGGTCTTCCACAAGAAGCACATGCACGCTACCATCCACCTGTTGTACGGACCGAATGCCGTATCCCCGGACCGAACCATTTCCAAAGGTAACCCGAGCCGTACCACCTTTCAGCGCCTCGCCTTCTGGGACATATCCACGCCCAACCAACGCATTGTACGCTGCACCATCGGCCTCTCGCAAAACCGCTTTCACATCAAATTCATACACCCCACCCGCAGCCAATGTCCGGCCTTTCCATCGCAACTCCGCCCCTCCCCCCAACCCCATCTGTTCCACCGCCCCGTCTCGTTCCCGTACAAAACCCACCTCGCCTTGAAGCTGCATATCTCCAACAACAACCGCCCCAGAGACCGGTCCAACCCGATGCAGAATGTGATCTGTCACTCCATGGTGGCGTACAGAAATCGAAACTGCACCTTCTTCGCCGGGAACAGGCACCACAGACACCGCTTCTATAAATCGAGTATCTCCAAACGGCTCGTGCACAGCGGTAAACCGGCTCTCCAGCGGTGGCTCTCCTTCACGCCGCACGACAACAACAGGCATTCGGTATTTGTCCAGCAGAGTCTCATTCTCCTCAGAGCGCCGTAGAGAGGGCGAGTCACCCAGAAAGACTTGCGCACCAGATACGTCGGCCAGATGCGAACGCACCCCTGCAGAACCATCTTTGAGTCGGAATAAAACCGTAAGACTGTCTTCCACCTGCCCTTGCGCCACATTCTGCACAAACGCGTAATTCACGTTCCGGCCTTCGGCTTCTCCTGGATCTCGCTCGTGCTGCGGAAACCGCACCGACACATCCGAAATCATATGTTCCACATTGTCAGAAAGAGGCACGCTCACCTCCGCATCCATATCTGCATCTGCACTCCCATGTAGCAACCAGTCGTGTTTCGAACCGCCAGTCACACGAAACACATCCACCACATAATACGCGCCACCTCCTGCATCCACCAGCATCAGCAACCGCCGGTACGTCTGTGCAAGACCGGGGTACGCCGCCTCCGCACGAACCTCTACCCACTGCACTTTCTCGTGCGCTGTTTCAAATGCCTCCAGCCGTCCATCCGAAGGCCCACGCGCCCCTTTGGTGTACTGTCTGTGACCATCAATTGCAACCGTATTGTGGCACACCGTACTTGTGCTCCATGTCCGGTATCGCGTATGGGTATATCCCACATCCGGCAACAGTTCATGCCCTTTCGCGAACAAAATCAAATTCAAATTGTCCGCGTGCTCGTGTCCGTATCCTCCAGAAAAATGCAGATGTGCCTGAACCTGTTCTTCTCCTTCTCCCATTCCCAACCACGCATGGCCAGCACCCGGTAACAAGGTAGAAACCGACCGGTCTGGCACCTTCAAATCATCGAACCGCGCCCAATTATCATGAAGTACAAACAGCCGTCCATCCGGGTACCGGCACGTATCTAGAATCTTGCGAGCTCGATCAATAATTGGAATATCTCGCTCTACATCCAAATCTTCAAACCTCTTCCCATCCTCAGGGTCTTCATACCCTGGCGGATCGCTATATCCCCGCAATGCATCAAATACCCCCTGCATTCCACGTAACGTCATCCGGTGGTACCCAGGGCTGCCCTCGCACCAGAGTCCCTCGGCAAAAACCCGCCGTTCAAACAGCCCCACGCTGCGGCACACGGCTTCATGTACAAGCGTCGGGTCTCCCAGCACACGCCCAATCATCGCGTGCCCCTGGTAAATGCGTGGACTGGCATTGGTGTACATCGGCCCGTGGAACCCGTCTTGCCGGATTGCCCCCATAAAAAAATCCTGCTCAATCCGCTGCCGAACGTCTACACCCACTTCTTCCGCAAGCCGCTCGATCTCCCCGCTTCCGGAAATTGAATCGTAGGCAAACACCGGCCCAATCGGCATTTCATCGTGACGCCAGCGTCCCCACTTCCCACCGTTGTTCGGATACGGAGGCTCCAGTACAAACCCCTTTTGTTCACTCGCACGGTCCAGGCTCACCAGGAACCCCGGATAATACCGTGCAAACGCATCCAGGATCAGCGCCGCACGCCGCGCATATTCTTGCTGGCCAGTCATCTGGTAAAGCGCCCCCAGGTCTTGTGCACGCGCGGCAAAAAATACTCGGGCCTCGCGCCAGGCCTTCCCGCTAAAATGGTGCCGGTACCCCGTCTCGCTCTCCCAGTACGGATAGTCCACCTCTCGCCCAACCGGATTGATCACTTTTAAAAGTT
>JAQCGA010000189.1 GCA_027619145.1 bacterium
CTGGCTACCCTACAGCCTGTCTGTACCGACATCTTCACTGTCCACGATTACGAGCAGGACCCGGACGTCTTCCGCGAACGATACGCGCCGGTCTCCTCGGAACACCCGGACAAAACCCCAATCCGCTTCCCAGAACTCTCCGTACCTTATGTCGGGCAACCCTACGTCATGGATGAATACGGCGGCACCTGGTGGGCCGAACAAACCGAAGAGGGTACAGATCGCAAAACCAGCTGGGGCTACGGCAACCGCCCACAAACGATCGAAGAAGTCTACGCCCGCATCGAGCGCCTTACCGCCGTCCTCACGAACCATCCCCAAATTGCCGGCTACACCTACACACAACTCACCGACGTTGAACAGGAACAAAACGGCCTCTACACCTACGACCGAACCCTCAAGTTCGAGGCTCCGCGCCTCAAAAAAGCATTCGGCGCACCCGCAGCCATCGAACACAAATAGCCCGGATCGAACCCAACATCTACGTCCCTGCAGGAGAACCTCATGCACATCCTCATCATCGGCGGCACAAAATACATGGGACGCCTCGTCGTACAAAAATTGCTGGAACGCGGCGACCGCGTCACCCTCTTCTCCCGTGGCAACACCAGGCCCGAATGGTGGGATCAAATCACCCACATTCAAGGTGACCGCACAGACCGCAAGGACTTCCAACAAAAACTCAAAAACAAATCCTTCGACGCCGTCATAGACACCCAGGCCTTCTGCAAAGAAGATGTAGAATCCACCGAATCCGCCCTCCGGGGCCGCACCGACCGCTACCTCTTCGTCAGCACCGGTTCTGTGTATATGGACGGAAAACTGGACTTCTTCACCCACTGCCCCTTCAAAGAGTCAGACGTAGAATGGTCCTCTCTGGACTACACCTATCCGGAAGGCGAACTTGCCTATGGCGTGGGCAAACGACACTGCGAAAAATGGCTCCAGGAAAACAGCAAAATCCCCTACACCATCATACGCATTCCCGCTGTCATGGGCTGGAACGACCCCACGAGCCGGATGTGGTGGTGGGTACAACGCGCTCTGGACAGCGGCGATCTTGTCCTCCCCCTGGAGCACCGCGCCCCCTTTCGCACCCTCTACGCAGCCGATGCAGCAGACAACTTCATCCGCGCCATCAACGCTCCCAAAGCCGCCAACCAGACCTGCCATATTGCAACCCAGGAAGTCTTCACCAACGAACGCTGGGCCGACCTCATCTGGAAAGCCGCTGGCCATAAATCCGAAATCACCTACGTGCCCCAATCTATCCTCAACGCCCAACTCAGCGAGTACTCTCCCCCCCTGACCCGTTCCCTCCCCTACATCCACGACCTCTCCAAAGCTGTCCACGATTTCGGCTTCTGTACCACCCCCGCCGAAACCTGGATTCAGACCACCGTGGACTGGTACCGCAATCAGTACCAGGGCGAAGACTCCAAAGGGTATGATCATCGGCAGGCTGAACTGGCCCTCGCTGAGGCCTGGCGGAAACAAGTTGGCGATCTCGTCTCCAATTTCTCCATGGCCTGACACCATGCACGATCCTGAAATTGAACAGATGTCGAACCCAAGATAAAACGTCAAAATCCGGGCAGGCACGGGGACCTGCCCCTACAAAACCCAAACCTCGGGCGAATACAGGATTCGCCACCACCACCCAATCGCCTTTCCCTTTGCGTCTCTGCGCCTTTGCGTGACACCGCCTTTTACATATACCCAGGTAGGCCACAGAGCTCGCCCTACCCCACAATCCCATCCACCCAACCGCCTTTCCCTTTGCGTCTCTGCGCCTTTGCGCGACACCGCCTTTTAGAAAGGACCCATATGCCCACTCCTCAAAACGGTCAACTCACCGGTAAAACCGCTCTGGTAACCGGCGGCGGCCGTGGCATCGGACGCGCCATCGCCCTCGCCTTTGCCCGGGAAGGCGCGGATCTCTGCCTGGTAGCCCGCACCCAGGATCAAATTGAGGCTGTCGCCACCGAAATCCGCGCCCTCGGTCGAAAAGCCCTGGCCATACCCGCAGACGTCACCGATCCGTCCCAGGTGGAAACTGTGGC
The DNA here is from genome assembly GCA_027619145.1 of bacterium. The sequence goes on from JAQCGA010000189.1 coordinate 2,064, forward strand.
TACTCGAACGCGCGAAACCTTCGGCCAGCTCCATATCCTGGTCAACAACGCGGGCGGCGGCATAGAGCGCAAGCCCGTTTCCGAAAGCGACCCCAGCCTGTGGATGAAAGACGTCAGCGCAAACCTCTTCGGTGCTTATCTTGTCACCCACGCCCTGCTCCCCCTCCTCATCGAAACCGGCAACGGCCGCATTCTCAATGTCGGCTCCGGCATGGGGCACCGTCCTGGGGCGGGCAGCTCCGCCTACCGCGTGGGAAAAGCTGGCCTCTGGATGCTCACTCGCTGCCTGGCCGAAGAAGTATGGCAACACGGCATCGACGTCAACGAACTCATTCCCGGCCCCGTAGCCACAGACCTTACCCACGGAAGAATGCAGGTGGGTGCCCCCGCCCCGTTTGCACCCAGTGAACGCGTCAAAACGCCAGAAGATGTAGCACCGCTGGCCCTCTGGTTGGCCGCCCAACCGTCCGGCGGTCCCACCGCTCAATCCTTCAGTCTCACGCGTCGCCCCATCTAATCCTCTTTAAATACTACATGTCAAAAGCCAGGTGAGATCTTGTCTCACCTGGCTTTTTTTCTCTGAAGAATTATTAAAAATTATATTGACATTTAGATTTTATTTTGTATTAATAGTACTAATGTGTTCAATAATCAAACGCCATGGAGATCTTACCCCGGATCTAAGGAGGGCACTATGGATTCTTTAATGACCATTTTACTGGCCGTAATCTTCCCCCTACTGGCTGCCGTTATTATCGCCGCAGGCATTGTCATCCGGCTCCAGCGGAAAGAAGAGGAAGCCCTCTCGCAACAGGCTGTCGGCCAGACAGAATAGATCTATCAAAAACCATATAAAAAGACACGCCACTCGAAACAGTCCGAGCGGCGTGTCTTTTTATATGCAAGCGAAACATATCAGGCGCCTTCCAGCACCTTCCGCATCGCTTCGCCTTCCTTCTGGAACCATTGCATCAAAATACTCACATCTGTCCCCAGACAAAAATGCTTCACACCCATATCCAGGTACCGCTTCGCCTGGTCCGGACTCCCAATTTCTGCCCGGGGTGCCACCCCCATCTTCAGCGATGTTTCAATCACATATTTCTCTGCCTCTTTCACCTTCGGGTGGCCAAATTCACCGGGGTATCCCAGGCTCATCGAATAATCCGCTGGCCCAAACTGCACCATGTCCACCCCTTTTACAGATAACAACGCCTCCAGGTTTTCCACAGCCGGAGCCTTTTCAATCATCACGGCCACCACCACATCTTCCATCGCCTGCACAAAACCGGGGCTGGCCGCATCCTTCCCAAACCGCATGGCCCGCCGCATACTTGCGCCATGCCATCCGCTTGTTTCCGGCGTCTCTGCACGCACAGCCCGAACGCTCTCCTCCGCGTCCTCCACCGTCCGCAAATCCGCAAACAGAATATTCTGAATACCCGCACCGAGGGCTCGAGACGCAAGATGGCCACGTGGTTCCTGCTCCACTTTAATCATCGACGTCATCCCATCAAACAACTCAATTGCCCTTGCAATATGCTCAAAGGTATGCAAATCGTACGGCGCATATTCTGCCACATACTCCACATAATCAAACATACCCGACTGCCCGACAAATTCCATCACCGAGGGCCAGGGGCTGTGTACGTGCGTGCCCAGGCTCGGTTTTCCCTCGTTCATAAGCTCTCGAAGTCGATTTCTCCGCATCAAAACCCTCCGCGCTAATAATTCTATAATATATTGCCCCGAACAACAAAATTGGAAGAGCATAAACATACGTCTCGTCACACACCCTGTCAACAAAGAAGCGGGAAGACCTTTTGGTCTTCCCGCCCATTTATCATCTGCTGGCCAACTCTGCTACGGATTCAAAAACTCGCTCACAGGAATCCCCAACCAGTCGCGGCTTATAAAATCGCACATTGTTATCCCAATCAACAAGATCAGCCACACGAAACCTGCCCCGGCAAACACCCAGGTCAGCCGGTTGCTGTGGATTACGTGCATAAACCAGAGCACCACCAGCGTTGCTTTGATCACCGCAATTGTAAGTGCTACCACGGTATTCAACGCGCCCAGGTCGAGAAATGCAACCCAGACCGTCACCCCCGTTAACACGAGCAATGCGCCAAAAATCGTAAAATAGGTAGACTTTGGAGAAATATGCTGTGACATCAGTGTCGCCCAAGAAGATAGAGAAGAGGAAACAGGAAAATCCACACAATATCCACGAAGTGCCAGTACAAACCCACCATTTCAATCGGTGCGTAATACTCGGTTGAAAACCGCCCGCGCAACGTTTTCACAATCAACCACACCATCAACCCCGCACCAATAAGCATGTGAAACGCGTGCATACCTGTCATTGCAAAATATAACGAAAAGAACAACTGCACCTGGGGCCCGTGAACCGTCTCCGTTGTAAAATGTGCCCCAGGGACCAGGTGTTCGTGCCACTTGTGCGCGTACTCTACACTTTTGATTCCCAGAAACAAACCACCCAGCAAGATGGTCAGCACCAGGAAAAACACAACACCGTTGCGCTTGCCCAACTGCCCGGCACGCACCGCCAGCGCCATGGTCAAACTACTAAAAATCAGCACCGCCGTATTCACCGCACCCAGCATAACGTCCAGATGATGGCTCCCTTCGGCAAAAGCCTGTGGGTACTGGAATCGGTATACCGTATATGCCGTAAATAATCCGCCAAAAAAAAGTACTTCCGTAATCAGAAACGTCCACATCCCCAACGAGGCGGATTCTCGCTGCTGGTCCATATCTTCAAAATGATGTGCTTGCGCTCCGCCGTGTCCACTACTCACTCTTTGCCTCCTGCGGCGCGTAGTTATAAGCTTCCTCTGTCACAATCGGCGTCTTATCAAAATTCAGCGTTGGCGGTGGCGAAGGGATGTCCCATTCCAGCCCTTTCGCCCCCCAGGGGTTCGCACCGGCAACTTTTCCGTACCGCAGAGACCAGGTCAGGTAGATCAGTGGAATCAAATATCCCAGCGCCAGAATAGACGCACCCGCCGTGGACATCACATTCAACACCTGAAACTCGGGCGGATACACATGGTAGCGGCGCGGCATGCCCATATATCCCAGCAAAAATTGAGGGAAAAATGTCAGATTGAATCCTACAAACACCAGCAGCGCCGCAAACCGCGCCCAACCTTCCGGATACATCCGCCCGGTAATCTTGGGCCACCAGAAATGAATTCCACCCAGATAAGCCATAATCGCGCCACCCACCATAATGTAGTGGAAATGCGCTACAATAAAGTACGTATCGTGCACGTGAATATCAATGGCCAGCGAAGCCAGGAACAACCCGGTCAATCCGCCAATGGTAAACAACCCAATGAACCCCAGCGCATAAAGCATCGGAGACTGGTAAGAAATGGAACTTTTGTATAACGTCGCCGTCCAGTTAAACGTCTTAATTGCCGAAGGAATTGCTACCAGAAAACTCAGGACCGAAAAGACCATCCCTGCATAAACCGACTGACCACTTACAAACATATGGTGGCCCCACACCAGGAACCCGAACACCGCAATAGCCAAACTAGAAAATGCCACAAAACTGTACCCGAAAATCCGTTTCCGCGAAAACGCCGCAATCAGCTCGCTAATCACGCCCATCGCAGGAAGAATCATAATGTATACGGCCGGGTGAGAATAGAACCAGAACAGATGCTGAAACAGAACTGGATCTCCACCCAGAGCCGGGTCAAAAATCCCAATCCGAAACAATCTCTCCAGCGCCACAAGCACAATTGTAATGGCCAGCACCGGCGTGCCCAGCACCATAATCAGGCTGGTTGCATAATGTGCCCACACAAACAGGGGCATCCGCAACCATGTCATTCCTGGCGCACGCATCTTGTGCACCGTCACAATAAAATTAAGCCCCGTCATAATCGACGAGAACCCGGTAATAAAAATACCCAACGCCGTTATAATGACATGGGAGTTCGCGTACGTACTGCTATACGGCGTATAAAACGTCCAACCCGTATCCACACCGCCGGACACCATCGCATACAGCGTGAACAGCCCCCCAATGGTGTACACGTACCAGCTTCCCAGGTTCACGCGGGGAAACGCCAAATCCTTGGCACCTATCATAATCGGCAACAAGAAGTTACCCAATACAGCCGGAATAGACGGCAACAAGAAAAAGAAAACCATAATGATGCCGTGCATCGTGAACAACCGGTTGTACGCTTCGGCCTGGAAAATATCTCCCTGGGGCGTCATCAGCTCCAGACGGATCAATACCGCAAAAATTCCACCGATAAAGAAAAATAGCGTAATCGAAGCCAGATATAGCAGTGCGATACGTTTGTGGTCTGTGGTAAACAACCACGACCTGATCCCGTAATTCGCATTCAAATAATGCTTACGGGACTCTAATGCTTCGCGCTCGGCGGTTACCGTATTCATCGTCCTCTGTCCTTCAATGTTCGGGAGGCAAATGCAAAAGCCTGCATCTACCGTCTCACTTCTTCAAAGATTTGATGTACTCGATAATCTGCAAAATCCCAGCTTCACTGAGCTGCCCCTGGTACGTGGGCATCAGCGCTTTGTAGCCATCTACCATTTTTGCATTCGGCGTCAGAATTGATTCCCGAAGATACGCTTCATCGGCCAGTACCGTCTGTCCATTTTTCAGCTTCACCGAATGACCGAACAAACCGTCCAGCACCGGCCCACGCCCCTGCGAGTCTGGTCGGTGGCAGGTTACACAACCCGTCTGCTGAAACAACCGCTCTCCGGCAACAGCCATAGACTCTCCGCCAACACCGCCACTGAGCCAGGCTTCGTACTCCACCGGTTCCATTACCACCACACGCCCAATCATCCGGGAATGCTCGTTGCCACAGTACTCTGCGCAGAACAAATGGTACTCTCCCGGTTTCGTCGCTTCAAACCAGACCGAGGTATATCGCCCCGGAAGCACATCTTGCTTCACCCGAAATGCGGGAATATAAAAACTGTGAATCACATCTTCCGAGGTCATCGTCAACCGCACCGCCTGGCCCACCGGCACGTGCAACTCGTTGATCTCGCTTTTGCCTTCCGGGTGTTGTAATTTCCACATCCACTGTTTGCCCACCACATAAATTTCCATCGCATTCGACGGTGGGATGGACATGGAAAAGTACAATTGCGCCGCCCATACAAATACGCCCATGGACAAAACCAGTGGAATCAGCGACCATGCCAGTTCCAAACGCAGGTCACCGTGAATGGCCCGGGGCTGTTCACTGTCCGATTTGCGGCGGTACCGGATGGCAAAAATCAGTACCAGCAGAAAAATCAGGCCCGCAAAAAAAACAGAAAGACCTACCAGCGCAAAATAGAGCAGGTCTACCTTTGCAGCAAACGTAGAAGCCTGTTCAGGAAAAAGAGAGAAATCATCCCACATCACATCATCCAGAGGAAAAGAGCGCCCGGCGGTTACCCGCCACGCTCAACACCTG
>JAQCGA010000190.1 GCA_027619145.1 bacterium
TTTGTGGGCGGCCGTGACGCGGGAGGTTCAGTACTCCAGGGGCGTACACGAGGGCCGCAGAAACCCGATCCGAGAGGTGTCGCGATTCTTCAAAACGGCGAAGCCAGAGGATGCAGAACCAGAAAAACGGATCAAATCCAGAAACCCAGCGTGCCACGACTCATTCCGCCTCCGGCGGCGCACCCCCTCCCCGGCGCATAAGCACCACAAGGAAATTCCGGTCCAGCGCGTCTTTCTCCCGGTGCGTTTGTTTCGTTCGCCACAGCAACTGTGGAGAGGCAAAAGGGATCTTCACACCGTCCAACTCACGCCACTCGATATCCGAAACGGAGTCTCCGTAGGATATCCCACACGCAGTTCCCATCAGATCCACTGTAATTTCATCATTGACGCGCACCACCGCGTATTGCGCCACGTCGTCTGGACGCACTTCAAGCGATGCCTGGTCCGCAAGCACCGCCAGCGCACGGCACACCTTTGTAACGTTCTCAGGAGCCGCATCCACGAGCAGGTCCACGTCCATCGTCGTACGAAAAAGACCGTGCTCGATCATGGCCATACCTCCAACGACCAGGTACCTGGCGCCCTCTTCATTTAACCTGCGGGCAATATGGATCAGGTCGTCTCGGGTCGGCGGTCTGCTTGATTGCGGATCTGCATCTGGTCGGTCCACCAGGCCTCAGCCTCCTCGTGCGTTCTGAAGCGCCAGACTCCCTTCGGCCACGTCACGCGCCCTTCACCCATCTCGTGCGCCAGACGCTGAAGGGCGTCACCCACCTCGAGTCCACCACTCGGTGGACGCCGCTTTCCCACCACTTTGGCGCCGGCAGGCAACGTATCCCATTGCGCTTTTGTTTCACGGTTCTTCATAAATGATTTCCTCACAAAGTTGGATCACAACGTCAAAATCCCACCCCACCCGCGTTTCGGCAGGCAGTCTCCGGCTCCTGCCCCCGGCTGCGTGAGCCAGCCTTTCAGCCTTTCCGCCTTTCCATCGCGAGCACCCTCAGCAACGGGAAAATACTCTTCCACGCCCGCCTGCGATCCTGCTTTGTCAACCGGGCCTGCTCCACCGTTGGAATCTCCTCTACCCGAAGCCCCTCACGCATCGCCCGAATAGACACCTGGTACATTGCGCCCAGACCCGTTGCATCGGGTGCCAGCGCCTTTAGCGCAGACCGTTTGATTGCCCTGAATTCGCTCAGCGCATCACTGCAGTTTCCATAGAACAGCAAATTGGCCAGCAACGTAAACACCCGATTGCCGGTGCTCCGGTAGGCAAACCGACGGTCCCGGTCGTGCCGGGCACCGCCCTGGATAAACCGGGACGCCGTCACCATATCGCAGCCTTTCTCAAGTGCAATCAGCAACCGAGCAACATCCCGAACGTCCTGCCGTCCATCCAGAGGAAAAAAAACGATGTGCTCTTGCGCACGCTCCAGTTCCTGCTTAAAAATAAAAGAAAGCGCGTCACGCCCTTCTGAAGCCAGCACCCGAATCCCTTTTCGGACCAGTCGGTCAACGGTATCATCTGAAGACCCCAGGTCCACGGCCAGCACCTCGGTAAAAAACTCGTGCGGCAATTCGTCCAGCACCCAGTCCAGGACCTGGACACTGTTGTGAGCCACCAGAACCAGGGTTGAGCCTTCCCGTGCCTGAACCTGCTGTTGCCGGAAAAATCGACCAAACAATTCCACCACATAATCCAGATCTGCCGTCTTCAAGTCCTGATGGCAACCCACGTAAAACCCGTTCCGGTTAATCCAATCTGCAACCGGGTAATCCTCCTCCTGAATGCCCAGCAACCGTTTGTGCACCGGCTGGTTGGTCAACGGCAACATATCGCGCGTCTCCACTCCGTTCTCTTCCAGGAATTGCACAAACGCACCCTTCTCCTGATCCCGCAGCACAATGGGAAACATCATAAACGAATGCTCGTTCCCCTCTCGAATTTGCGGAAACTGCAATAAATTGTCGTACTCCGACAACGCCCGGGTCAAATACGCCGCATTCTCCCGCCGCCTCTGCACCATCTCCTCCCACCCTTCCAGTTGCCCCAATCCCAGGGCCGCTTCCATCTCCGTCACCCGAAAAGAATGCCCCAGACTTACAAACGAAAACCGTCGCTCCACAATCATTCGCAATTCTTCAGCAGATAAATCGTCATCATCATCAATGCTCAAATAAATCGAATCCCGCCCGTGATTCATCAACGAACGCAGCTTCACCGCGTACTCCGGACTATTCGTCGTATTCAACCCACCCACACCCGTTGTCAACAAATGTGCCGCATACGTGGAAAAACAACCGATATCACCCAAACCACCCACATTGCGCCCCCGGTACCCGGCAAACATCGTCTCCGCAGAATCCTCAATCACCTTCAATCCATGCCGAGCCGCAATTTCCAGAATCGGCTCCATATCACACGGCTGCCCGAACAAATGAACCGGAATGATCGCCCGCGTCCGGGGTGTAATCGCCGCTTCAATCAACGCAGGATCCATTCCGTAATACGCCGGGTCCACATCCACCAGCACCGGCCGCATTCGGTTGTGAAACACGATATTTACCGTGGATACAAACGTAACGGCCGGCACAACAACCTCATCGTCGTCCTGCCAGCCGTGTAATTCCTTCATCGCACCCAGCGCAATCTGTAAGGCACTCGTCCCACTGCTGCTCATCACCCCAAACCGACACCCGTGCAACCGGGCAAACCGATCCTCAAATTCCTGAGTCATTGGCCCGTAAGAAAGCCTGTTATTATCCAGCGCCTGGTTCACCAGCGCCCGGGCACGCGGCGTAATATTCAGCGTACCAACGCCAATAACAGGACGTTGTGGTAATTTATCCATGAGCATTCCCATGCCTTCTCTTCGGGCTTTTATCGCGTTCGTCAACCAGCCGGCACCCGCTCTGCCTGAAGTGTTACACTCACTTCACCCGCTTGAACCAGATTGCGCGTAGATGCGTTCAGAAACTCTACACTGACCGGTTCTCCGTCTTCCCCGTAGGAAATTACAACGCCTCCCGGCTCTTCAATCGCATCAACAGGTGGAACGTCGCGCACCACCACCAGCAATACGTCTGCTTCGGAATCATATTGAATGCGCATCTTATGGCTCCTTCCAGTATCTTTCGGTCTTGCTGGTCCAGTATAGGGTCAGAATCTTCCGCCCACCTTCAACCTCCACAAAAGGCACACGCAGCAAACCATTGCCTCTTCTTTTTTGCGCAACAAAAACAGCACGATCTCCCGGTACAATTTGCTCAGGATTCATAAGCACAGCTTCGATTTCCTGGCACGTAATTCCCAGTTTCTTTTGCCACTCCTTCTGACGCACCTCGGCGTGCTGTGTCCACAAAATCATCATTGGACTTTACGCCCTCTTCTTCGGACATTCGACCAGCTTTAAAACAACGTATAAATAAACGGCGCCACAGCCGTCCCATGCGTAAATACAATCAGGAGCCCAAATAGCATCAACATCAACACCATCGGGATCATCCACCAGAGCTTCCGCTCCCAGAAAAAGGACAGCAATTCACCCATAATCCCCAGCTTGTCAAATACACGCTTGAAATATGCCATTGTGCCTCCTATTTGCTCACCAGGTAATTGCCCATCACCAGCAAATCCATTTCGCTGCGTTTGAATGTACTGTACGCATTTTCCGGCGTGGTCACAACCGGTTCCCCACGCAAATTGAAAGATGTATTGAGCAACACAGGCACACCAGTCGCCTCACCAAACGATCGAATCAACCTGTAATAAAGAGGATTCGTCTCCTCAAATACGGTCTGAAGCCGCCCGGTCCCATCCACGTGTGTAATTGCGGGAATCACATCGTGTTTTTCCGGACGCACGGGTGTTACCAGCAACATAAAGCGGGCCGCATCGTGTTCGGTCGCATCGGGCAGTTCGAAAAACTCCTCTGCCCGTTCTGCAAGCACAGATGGCGCAAACGGTCGGTACGGCTCCCGAAATTTAATTTTGGTATTCACCACATCCTTCATCTCTGCCCGCCTGGGGTCCGCCAAAATACTCCGGTTCCCCAGCGCTCGAGGCCCCCACTCAAACCGCCCCTGGTACCACCCGATCACCTTGCCGCTGGTCAGCGCACCCACTGTTTGGTCCAGTAAATCACGTTCGTTGAGCGCCTTTTTGTGAGCGATCCCTTCCCGCTTCAAGAAAGACTCCACCTCATCATCCCCATAAGCCTTTCCCCAGTACGCATGTTTCATCACCAATTTCCGAGGTTGCCCCAGCATCGTGTGGTACACGTGCAACGCTGCCCCAAGCGCTCCACCACCATCTCCGGCAGCCGGCTGAATATAAATCCGTTGAAATCCAGATTCTTTTAGGATTCGTGTATTGGCTACACTATTCAATCCCACTCCACCTGCAATACACAGGGCATCCAGACCGGTTTCCGCCCGGATACATTGGGCCATCTTTACAAGCACATCTTCCGTAACCCGCTGAATACTCGCCGCAATATCCGCATAATGCTGATTCATCCGGCAGAGCTCATCATAATTATCAGGCTTGTCTCCAAAATAATCTGGATATCCCGTTGAATCCGTAAAAAAATCGATCTCCGGTGGACGGGGCTCACCGAATAGGTCTTCAAACTTCCGGTTGTAGGTCCGGCTCGTGGAATGGTGAAAACAGAAATAATCCATATCCAGACTGAACGATCCATCTTCGTACTGCTGAATCACCTTCCATACTTTGTCAACATATTTGGGCTCGCCATAAGGCGCCATCCCCATCACCTTGTACTCGCCCTCGTTCACCTCAAATCCCAGGAAAGCCGTAAATGCACTGTACAGCAACCCCAGAGAATGCGGAAACCGGATTTCCTTGAACAATCGCAGGTCCGTACCTTTGCCTACACCATACGTCGCAGTGGCCCACTCTCCTACCCCGTCCACCGTAAGCACAGCCGCTTCTTCAAACGGGGAAACCAGAAACGCACTCGCTGCGTGGGCCAGGTGGTGTTGCGTAAACAACACCTTGTCCTTCGGTACTCCTAATTCCTGCTGAATATGGTGCCGAACCCAGAGCTTGTCCACCAGCCACGTGATCATTGACTCCCGGAATACCTTCCAGGACTTCGGATAGGTCTGAAGCGCCGTTGTCAAAATCCGCTCAAACTTCTCAAACGGTTTCTCGTAGAAAACCACGTAATCCAGATCTTGCGCCGAAATACCCCCTTCAGAAAGACAGAAATCAATAGCCAGGGCAGGAAAACCGAAGTCGTGTTTTTTGCGGGAGAATCGCTCTTCTTCAGCAGCAGCGATCAACTCTCCATCGCAGAGTAAAGCGGCTGCGGCATCGTGATAATAACAGGAAATTCCCAGAATATTCATCTTAAAACTGTAACCTCCCCTTTTCCACACTATCTGCACGATCTGAAAAATCCGTCCACGCAGATGAACGCGCCCGCCGGATCTTCAACGGATCTGAAAAAATCCGAACGGCCAGCCCGAATGGCAATACAATAATAAAGTAAAATACCGACAGCACCAGTCGCGCCTGAAAATCGCCAATCACACCTGCAATCTTCATCCAGCGAGCCCAGGCCCGCTGCCACCACTTCTTACGAGCTTCTAGCGTTCGCTCCGATCCTTCCATATTATGCCCCCTCCGGCATCCGCTCTTTTGCCTTCTGCACATACTCCAGGAAAAATGCCAGAAACACAGACAGTACCAGCCCCATTGCGGTAGCCAGAAACACAGTATTCAATTGTGTCTCCGAAGGAACCCGTACAGCCTCCACTGCCCGTACGGCAATCTTCAGATCTCCAGGTTGATTTGCCTTGGCCACCCGTGCATCTTCCAAGAGATTCAAGAATTTCCCATACGTACTTTTATACGTATCAATATTGCGCGTCAACCGAGCCTGCATCAGTTCCAGATCCGCAATCTTCTTCGAGAGGTTTGTGGCTTCTTTATGAAGCCGTCTCAGTTCTTCTTCGCGAACTTTCGCAGGCTGCGGGGAACCAATTGAGAGCTTCAACGTGCTGATCTCTTTCTTCAGTCTCAGATACTCCGCGTTCAACGTTTGATAGAGTTCTTCGAGAGAACCCAGTTCTCCGGTCTTCCGGCTCAGTTCCACCTGTTTTTCCCGACGGATGGCTTCCAGACTGTCGGTTTCGACTTTCAACCGCAACAATTCTCGTTCCAGAAAATTTTTTCGCGGGAGAAACAGATTGTAGCCCAGTTCCAGAGACGCCATTTCCCGGTAGAGATCCCCCGACACCGGGCTGGCAACCTCCATGACTCCGGTTTTGATTTCCGTTCAGCGCCCTGATCTCTTTCAGCGCCTGATCCGTTGAAACGGCGTCCAGGTGAATGTTCAAAAGCTCTTTCAAGTAGGTATTCAGCGTCGCTTTCTTCTCATTCAACAGCCCGGTCTGAAACTCCAGATCGTTCTCATCCCGAAAATCCTGAACCCATTCCTGTAACGAACGAAGCCGGTCCCGGGTCTGGACAATCATATCCAGCACCCGCCGCCGGTCGTCGCTCAGCCGCCGCAGGTCGATGCCGCCCGTGCCTTCGATATGCCATTCCCCAACCCAGACGCCTGCTGGCGTTTCCATCGCCGCCAACTGCGCCTGAAAATCGTCCAGGTTCTGAATCTGCCGCCTTAACGCCAGGCTGCTATTGACATACTCCTTCTGGTATTCCAGCAACTTCGCATTCTTCGCCTCCAGTTCCGCCCGCAACAGGGCAAGATCTCGGCCGCCCTCGAAAGCATTCAACGAATCCTCGGCGGCGTTTAAGTTTCGCCTGGCAATTTCATACTGTTCGCTGATAAACTCATAATTGCCTATCGCTTCCTGCGTCGTCAGCCCGTTGTTCTCCCGCACAAACAGCGACGCCCAAACATTCACAATTTTCGCAGGAGACATCCGGGCCGTATCCGAAGATGTGACAATTAAATCCAGCGACGATCCCGCGCCTTGTTGCGCACCTGGTTCAGTCTGAAGCACACCATCCAGTGCCGATATTCGCAATCGTTCGCCCTTGGCGTCTTTTAACCGAAGACTGTCAATAATGGTCTGTTCCAGATCCTGGGCTTTGGCCAGCGTCTGGTAAACATCTGTCGAAAATGAGGGCAGTTTCAACTCGTCCTTAAAAGGCGGTGGAAGAATCAGCAGTGTTGCCCGCGCTTCGTACACCGGAGGCGTTTTCTCCCGCGTCCCATTGTATACAACAGCCAGCACCGAACAGACCAGCGTTCCAACAACAATCACCCACTTCCGCTTCACAATCACATTTACATAATCGATCAGATCTACTTCCTGTTCGTCCATAATAAAACAGTCCCCAAAAACAGCCTCAGTTGTTGGCTCAAAAACAAAAGATTGATAAGGTTGACTGAATCCACAAATCTACACCAGCACCGCGACACCTCCAGAACCATCATCGTACATTTTCCCGGTACCACGCGATCGTCTGTTGCAACCCTTCCTCAAATGGAACCCGCGCCGTAAAA
>JAQCGA010000191.1 GCA_027619145.1 bacterium
GTCTTCTCCAGGTCTTCGCCAACCTGTTTCTGCACCTGCCCGGCAACAAACTCATGGATCACCGCCAGCGAGAGCCCCACCAGAACAACCACGATGCTGAGTGTAAAAATTAGCATCTTTCCGCGAAGGCTCAGCAGTCTGTGCATAGCCGATTCTCCAAAAGACCGTCAGCAGCCAATAGGCTCAAAAAGAAAAATCTACGCGGACTGTATCCGATTTCGAAATCCGGACCGGGTACGTCTGTTCGCCTTGTGTGGGATGCCAGGCCCGGAGATGGTACGCACCCGGCGGAACATCCGGCAAACGAAACACCCCAACGCTATCTGGCACCGTGAAATAGGGGGTTTCCATAACCACAATATATGCTTTCATACCCGCATGAATCTCACAGCGCACCACCACCACGCCCGGCTTGTTAAACACCTGCCGAGCAGACTCTCCCCTGGCATACCGTCCCAGGTCAAACCGATCCCCGGACATCACGGAAAACACATTGTGATAAAAATCATCCTTGTTCGGAAATTCCACGGCCGTACCAGCCAGAATCGGCAGTACATGCGGAACAAAAGCCTCGCCTTCCTGCCGCATGATCGGTGGTGGCGCAGCAGGAGAAACCCGAATCCCACTGGCACCTTCCAGAGAAACAACAACATGTTGTGGGCCGCTTTGATCTGGCCCATCCAACCGCCGTCCAGACCGGTGTGGCCCCAGGTGATACCTCGCAGGGCGTCTGGGCTTGTCTTCTTTTTTTACACGAACCACTCCCTGAACCGTTCCCGAAAAAGCAGACCTTTGCAAGCCGGTACAGAGTAAAAAACAAACAACCACAGCAACCCGGAAAACGACCCACCCCCTTCCAAGCCCGCCATACGATGCCCAGCCTGTTGCCATGACCGCCCCCGTAGAAACTTCATATCCTGTTTCAAAAAGACAACACGAGTTGCGTTGCCCAGAAAAAATCGTGCGAAGACGGGTTGGCCGGGTCCAGGTGTTCCCGTCGTACGTCCTGCCGCACAATTTTACCAATGACCCCATCGCGGAAAGAATACCCCAACCCCACTTCCCAGCGCTGCACCGGCTCGTCCCAGGGTACCCGGCTACCGGCTCCATCGTCAATTTTCCCGAAAAAAATGTGATCTTACCGGCCTGCAATATAAAACCCGGGGCGTAGCATGTATTTCAGACCTGCGTACCAGCTTACTGTTTCCAGGTCTTTGAGGTTTCCCTGCGCATCCACAATATTCGGGGTTTCCCACTTGTTAAAAATCACCTCGCCGCTCACGAACAAACGCTGGATGCCGTATTCTAAATTGAACCCGAAGGCTTTCTGATGAAAATCTTCTACGCCCGCATTTTGGGCAAGCAGCGTATCCCCCACGGATGCGTCCAGATATGGCCCTCCAGCAAACGAGGCTCCTACCACAAGTCCCGTCGTCGGTACAAAATCTACGTGCAAGGCTGTCTGTTTTCCCTCATTATTATCCCCTCCACCAGATCGAGGAGCCGAAAGCGCACCCTGCGTAACCGCCGCCAGCACCTCGAAACGCCAGACCGCCCCCACAACCTGCACACCCGAATCCCAGCACGTATCGTAAATGAGCGGCAACCCATTGAACCGTGCATTGGCTCCACCCCCACCGTACCCCGTGAACTCTGTAGAAGGCCCCTCCCCACGGTGACGAATCAAATCCGCGTTATCTGCCGGAAGCTGGTTGCCGCGCAGCGAGGTAAAATAATGGTACATCAGGGGCATACTCACAAGGGGATTCCGGTTCGAATAGGCCTGGGGGCTGTAGGCTCCAAACACAGTGGGCAATTTGCCCGCCTCCAGGTGCAACTCTCCAGCACCGGTTTCAAATGCGGTAAATCGCACATATGGCCTGTAATAAGAAGAAAGAGAAGCCCGGCTGGTAGGATCAACAATAATCTGGTTAAAAAGGGCCAACCGTCGACTGAACACCACATCCCCAAACAGCGTGAGCCGCATATTGTCAAACAGACTATCGCCGCGCCGAAACTGATTCACTTTCGGTAGTCCATCTTCACTAAACGCATTCGTCAGATCCAGAATCCCGCTAAAAAAATAAGCGGGTTTCACTTCCGAATCGCCGCGCGCAACAGAGGAGGACAAAACAAGGAGGACAAATACGTAAGGAAGGAGCAGGTGGATTTTCATAGATACTTTCAAGAGAGATCGAACCAGGTTGAAGAAAAACCAAAAATAAAACATGAAAAAGTATAGACAGCCTCGGTGTGCCTGTCAAGAGGCGAACTCATCCTGCGTCCACCCAGTGCCGGAACAAAGGCCGCACAGGTTCTGGTAGCCCACGGTATACGGCCTGCGGCACAGACGGTACTTCGTTTTCTCGTCCACCGGTCTCATCTACCATCCGGTTCCGCTCTACGGACCCCGGCCGGAGCACCTCCACGTTCAACCACCAGGGCGCGTACCTCACCGCCAGCGCCACACGCGGTTCCGCAGATCGGTTCGGCGCCGAAGCATGCCATAACCGGCTGTCCATCACCAGCACACTGCCTGCCTTCCCAGTAGCGTGAACCTCGCCCGGCAGAACCTCCATCGGATCAATCCCATTGTCCCCGGTCGGGTTGTTATTCACCCGGTGGCTGCCCGGCAGAATCAATGTTCCTCCGTTGTTTGCATCAAATGGAGAAAGCATCCACAACGTAGTCAAATGCATCACAGCATCCGGGTACGGCGCTGGAACGTGTCCTGCATTGCGCTGGTTGAACGGCCAATCCGCATGCCACCCGCCACGTGGGTTCCCCGTCCGATTCACAATTGCCGACGTAAATGAAACCCGCACATGCGGCCCCAACACCTCTTCTGCCAACCCCAACAGCCGGGGCTCCGCCAAGTAGGGCGCAAAAGACTGGTCCACTGAAATCAGCCCGGGCACAAACCCAATGCCCTTCTCACCGGGCTCACGCCTTCCATGCTGTTCTACTGTTTCCAGAACATGTGCCCGTACCGTCGCCACGCATTTTTCTGGAATAACGTTTTCTATAATACACCATCCATACGTCTGCAATCCAAGCAGCGCATGATTCATATGCCCCCCTGCGGGCAAGCAACCCCTGTACTCTGGATATTGTCTTCTACATACCGGGTATAATTAACGCAATATCCTGGCGGATATCAAAACAGTTTCCAACGCGCCCATTGCGCCTGAAGTCCCTTCGTACACTGCTTGAGATCGACGAATTCCTTGATTTTTGATAGCCGGAATGGTTTCTTTTACCGCTAGAGAAATGTGGACAACTCGTATATAACAGAGGACCACCTATGGCCGCATTCGATTCGATTCCACCAGACGCAGAGCAGAAAGACTGGACCGAAGCGCAGTACCGCGTTTTGTTGGAAATCAACAATGCGATCATCACCCACCTGGATCGGGACTCGCTCTTCGACACTCTCTTTTCGATCATTGCCGAATCCATCCGCAAAATCCTGCCTTTCCACCGCTGTAATATGACGCTCTACGATCCCAAACGGGATATCTTCCGTGCTTTCGCCCTGGTTGGGCCGTCCATTGCACCTTTTTCGGAAATCCCCGGGCGAAGTAGCGGGCAGGGACGGCTCCTGGAAAACCAGCAACCGATTGTCATGCACGACATCACCCAGAGTCCACCCAATCCAGAAAACCAGCACGTGCGGGAAGCGGCAGTTCGTGCTGGGCTGCGCTCGGGAATTATGGTGCCGCTCATCTCCCGTGGCGCTACCATAGGCACTCTCATCGTCACCAGCCAGAAAGTGGGGCAATACACAGAGGAAGACGGTGCGTTCCTTTTTGCTGTTGCCCGACAAATCTCGCTGGCCTTACAGAACATGATGGCGTACGAGGAAATCAGCAAACTGAAGGCCCGAGTAGAACAAGAAAACGTCTACCTGCAAGAAGAAATCAAAACCGAACATAACTTCGAAGAAATCGTGGGGCGGAGCCCTGCCACCGCCAAAGTCCTGAAAGCCGTTGAAATTGTAGCTCCTACCGATGCGGGCGTACTCATTTTAGGAGAAACCGGAACCGGCAAAGAATTGATGCCGTGCACAACCTCAGCGCCCGAAAAAACAAACCACTGATCAAAGTCAACTGCGCGGCCCTCCCGGCCAGCCTCATCGAAAGCGAGCTCTTCGGCCACGAAAAAGGGGCATTCACCGGTGCTCTTTCTCGCAAAATTGGCCGTTTTGAACTGGCCGATGGCGGCACCATCTTCCTGGACGAAATTGGCGACCTGCCTCTGGAGTTACAGGCCAAACTCCTGCGGGTACTTCAAGAAGGCGAATTTGAACGCGTGGGGGACTCCGTTACGCGCCGGGCGGATGTGCGTGTCATTTCTGCTACCAACCGGAATCTGGAAAAAGCCGTGGTTCGCGAGACCTTCCGTCAGGACCTCTTCTACCGCCTCAATGTGTTCCCCATCAACGTTCCTCCCCTGCGCGAACGCCAGGAAGACATCCCCCTTCTGGTGCGGCACTTTGTCTTGAAACACAGCGCCCGAATGGGGAAAACAATCGATTCCATCCCTCAAAAAACCCTGAATCTACTCAAAGCCTGCCCGTGGCCCGGCAACATCCGGGAACTCGAGAACGTTGTCGAACGAGCCCTCATCACCAGTTCCGGACCCAATCTGGAATTTGGCGATTGGCTTCCTCAGCCTGATCAACCTTCCAGCAGACCCCATTTCAAAACCCTCCACGAAACCGAGCGCGAATATATTCTTCAAGCCCTCGAGCAAACAAACTGGCGCATAGGCGGACAACACGGTGCGGCAACCCTGCTGGGCCCGAAACGTACCACTCTGGTTTCCAAAATAAAAAAATTAGGCCTCATTCGAAATAACGAAAAGGCCTGAAAAATAGCAGGCTTCGTCTTCACCCCTTTTAGAGGTACCTCTTGTCTCAACCCCAAACCTCCGCATCCGAACAACCTGACTTCACCCCAGAAACAACCAGCCCTGCTCCACCCTCTTCTCCACAGGCCGCTCGTCGAATCCTCTTCAGTCTGATGTTCCCGGCAATGCTTATGCCCATGGTTTCTACCATGTCTCGTGTAGCCCTACCTGTCATCCGTAGCACCTTCGAAATCCAGGCCGATGTCACCGCTTGGGTTGCAACCGTTTTATTCCTTCCATTCATGATTCTCATGCCGGTTTACGGACGCCTCGGCGATGGCCTGGACAAGCGCCACCTGCTCCTGCTGGGCCTTACCGTCTTCTCTCTTGGAACCGCCGTTACTGTATTTTCTACAACCATTGCCTGGCTCATGGTCGGGCGCGCAGTACAGGGCATTGGTATGGCCGGTATGATTCCGCTGGGCATGGCCATGATCGCCACCCTTTTCCGAGTGGAAGAACGTGGAAAAGCCCTGGGCACCTGGAGCACCATTGGTCCCACTACCGGTTTTCTCGGGCCTCTTTCCGCAGGCTTTCTGGTTGCTGCCTGGGGCTGGCGCGGCGCTTTTGTGCCACCGCTTCTTTTTGGTCTTCTGGCGCTCCTGGCCGTCTATCGGGGCATTCCTTCTCGTCCGGTTCTTACCAGCCCTCGGTTTTTGCGTGCCTTTGACTGGGTGGGGGTTGTCCTGCTTTCGGTTGCTCTCACCGGCTTTATCTTTTTTCTTTCCAGTCGCTCCATCACCGGCATCGCTCCGTTTCGAGACTGGCGCTTGCTGGCCGCCGCGCTCCTCTTTCTGGCCGGCTTCATCTGGAGAGAACAGCACCACGCGAACCCTTTTATCCCACTCCATATCTTCTCCAATAAAATGTTTTCACGCACTTCATTCTGCGCTTCCATGCGCATGTTCGGCATGGGAGGCCTGGGCTTTCTCATGCCGCTCTACCTGGTGGATATACACGGCTTACCTCCCGCTCAGTTGGGAGGAATGCTCATGATCAACGCAGGTGCAATGGCCCTCATCGTCCGTTTCGGCGGTGGGATGTCTGACCGGTGGAGCAGCCGCTGGCTGGTCATCATTGGCCTTGTCGTCCAGGCCTCTGTATTGGTCGCATTCTCCTGGCTACCCGAAAATATAACCCTCCTGGCCATCATCGCTTTGTTGGCCGTGCACGGCCTGGGTGTGGGCCTCATGTTGGCGGCTCTCCATCACGCCGTAATGCGCAATATCCCGGAGGCCCGGTTGGGTGCAGCTGCTGGCCTGTATAGCATGTTGCGCTTCCTGGGCGCGGTCATTGGTACCACGCTTAGTGGTGTTCTCCTCCAGGCCAACCTGGACGCTTCTTTGCCGGTGATCGAGGCGTATCAAAACGTCTTTTTTCTCTTCGCCGGATTTCCCATCTTGGGCCTGCTCGTCGGATTCAGCCTGCGGGAACCGAAAACCGTCTGATCGCTCTCCGAAACTGCTTCTGCAAATCTCCGCCCAACTGTCGAAATCTCGTCGAATCGTCGGGATTTTGACACCCAATCTACACACGGCCGTTCAGCATCCTTGCTGAACGGCCATTTTTTTTGTGGCACAACAATTGCCTCTTTGAAATGCAATCGGGGGCGATCCACTTTCAGGAGACTTACATTGTTGCACATCATCCGAACTGCAGAAACGCCCGCCCTGTCCATCTTGAAAGTGGAAGGCCGCATCGTATCGGAATGGGTCGGCGTACTCGCAAACGAGAGCCTGGCCCTGTTGCAACAAAGCCGATCCGTTGTACTCGATTTTTCAGGAGTACAGTACATCGATGCTCGCGGCCTGGAAACACTGAAACAAATCCAGACCTGCAACGTACGCATTGTCAACTGCCCCGCACTCATTCAGGACATGCTCAACGAAGAGGTGTTCTGATCCATCCCAGAACAGGAGGTGACACGGTACAACACGTCAACACGTTTTGCATTTATTGTCAAACATCCAATGAATCTCGAACCTGGAGGAAGTTGAATATGAAACAACTTTTTCTTTTTTTTACCGCCACACTCTTGTTCATTCCCGCAGTTGCTCCGGCAAACAATACAGCCCGGATTCAGACTCGGGTCAGCATTCATCAAAAAGAAACACCCATCTTTTTTCGTGCTACCCTGGATGGAAGCCAGGAAACGCCGTCCGTATCCACCGGGGCAAAAGGAACGGCCACTTTTGTACTGGACGACGCTGGCCTTTCTTACCGGATCGTCGTCAATGGCCTCAGCGGTGCAATTACGGCTGCACACTTCCATAACGCAGCGGCCGGAACCAGCGCCGGGCCGGTAAGAACCATCTCTTTTTTTGGTAATTTGGCCACCGGAACCTGGAAAGCCAGCGACACCCAATCACTTACACCTGCCCTACTTGCAGAACTGAAAGCCGGCAGAATTTATGTGAACGTGCATACGGCCGCCAATTCGTCCGGAGAAATCCGTGGCCAGGTTCTCAGCCCCGCAGGAACAGCCTTCTGGGCCAGCCTGGACGGCGGTCAGGAAGTCCTGGCACCGCTTTCTGCTACTGCCCCCACAGGCGCTACCGCT
>JAQCGA010000192.1 GCA_027619145.1 bacterium
TACGCTGGTGTTCTGTTTTTCGGATCACGGACTTCAGTTTCCGCGTAATATGTGCAATTTGACGGATCACGGAATGCACGTATATCTGGCGGTGCGGGGGCCGGGCGGGTTCGAAGGTGGGAAGGTTATGGATGCGTTGGTGAGTTTGATTGATCTGGTGCCAACGGCGTATGGGGTTGCAGGGATTGAGATTCCAGATTTTGTGCAGGGGCAATCGCTGGTTCCGCTGGTGGCGGGAGAGACAGACCGGCTGCGCGATGCAGTGTTCGCTGAAGTGAATTATCATGCATCTTACGAGCCGATGCGCTGTGTACGGACGGAGCGGTACAAATATATCCGACGGTACGATCAGCGAGAACGGGTGGTGTTGCCCAATATTGACGATACGCCGAGCAAAGCGTTTTTGCTGGACCAGGGGATTACAGAACAACGGCGAGATCAGGAGATGCTGTTCGATTTGATGTTTGACCCGGACGAGGCGAATAATTTGATTGGCCGGGCGGAACCGGCAGGGGTGAAAGCGGATCTGGTTGCGCGGCTGGATGCGTGGATGGAGGAGACGGGAGATCCGATTCTGAAGGCGGGAAGCGTGTCTGCACCCTCGGGTGCGCGGGTGAACGATCCGGACGGGCGGTCTCCCAAAGATAAGACGACGGTGGTTCCGTAAGACGTGATGACAAGGAGCGGCGGATGAAACTGACGTACAGGCAGAAATTGGAGATCTATGAGAAAGGGTTTGTGAGGATTCCTGGCGCGGTGCCGCGGGTGATGGTGGATGAGGCGGTTCGGGCGATTAATACGTCTCTGGGCGAGGGGATTGATCCGGCGCAGGTGGTGACCTACCGGTCGCGTTCGTTTTGTCCGGAGTTGCGCAGCGAGGCGGTGATTACGGATTTATTTCATCGGACACCGGCCCTGGCGTTGGCCGAATCTGCAATTGGCGAAGGAAAGATCAAGTCGGTGGGGGGTGGACAGATTGCGTTGCGGTTTCCCACAAGGCAGGATCCACCACCGCAGCCCGGGGGGCATCTGGATGGGATGTATTCGCCACACAATGGGGTGCCGAAGGGCGAGATTCATAATTTTACGATGCTGGTAGGGGTTGTATTGAGCGATGTGGATGCGCCGTTCTCCGGGAATTTTACGGTGTGGCCGGGCACGCACCATGTGTACGAGCGGTACTTTGCGGAACAGGGGCCGCAATCTCTTCTAGAGGGAATGCCGAAGGTGGAAGTTCCGCAGCCGGTGCAGACAACGGCACGGGCCGGAGATGTATTTCTGGTGCATTATCAGGTGGCACATGGGGCAGCGGTGAACGTGTCTCCTCATACGCGGTACGCGATTTATTTTCGGCTAACCCACGTGGATCACGATACCAGAAAGTGGGAGACGATGACGGACATCTGGCTGGATTGGGAAGGGATGCGGGATGTGGTGGCAGAACAGAAAGAAAAGGTTTCTGTTGCAACGGGATGAACGTTGCGCAAGGTTCGGTAATGGCAAGACCCGGGATTTTTTACGAGACTTTTCACGTTTGAGGAGTTTATGGAACAGGGATCGAAACGCTGGATTGTGATTGCCGTGCTGGTGGGGGGGTTTTTCGGGCTTAATTTTCTGGTATCGTACTATACGGATTGGCTCTGGTTCCGGAACCTGGATTTTCAGGCGGTGTTCTGGAGGATGTTGCGGGCACGGTTTACGTCTGGGGCGTTGTTCGGTATTCTTGCGGCTTTAATTGTGGGTCCAAATTTGTGGGTTGCCGGACGGTTTACGCGGCAGGCGCTGCGTCTGGGAGGGTCTCCCTGGGAAGAAGGAGAAGTGCCTGGAGAAGTATTTCTGCGTTCCCGGGCCACGTATGCGGTGGTGGGTGTTGTGCTGGTGTTCATTCTGAGCAATATTGGGGCGAGCCAGTGGCCGGTGTTCTTGCGTTTTTTCCATGCACAGTCCTTTGGGGTTTCTGACCCCATTTTCAACAATGATGTGGGTTTTTACATTTTCCAGCTTCCATTTTACGGATTTGTTGCCGGGTTTTTGATTGGCGCACTGGTGGTTTCGGCTGTGGTGGTAGGGCTGATCTATGCGGCGGCCGGTGGCATTCGGTTCCAGCCGCAAGTTGAGGTGATGCCCCGTCCTCTGGCACACATGTCTGTTATCGGCGGGGCGTTTCTGCTGGTGATGGCCTGGAACTACCGGCTCAAGATCTACGAGCTGCTCTATTCCCAGGGGCGAATTTCCTTTGGGGCCGGGTACGTGGATGTGAATGTGCAGATCTGGGCGTACTGGGTTCTGGTTCTGGGCTTCCTGGCTGCTGCGATCTACCTGTTTTTGACCCTGCGTTCCGATATGTCCAGGCTTCGGGTGGCGGGGATTGCCGTGCTGGTGGGTGGAACGATTGTGGTGGGTTCTGTGCCTGCGGCGCTGGTGCAGAAGCTGGTGGTGGAGCCGAGCGAATTGACGAAGGAAGCACCGTATATTGAGTATAACTTGGAGGCGACTACCCGGGCGTACGGGTTGGACAGAATTGAGGAGCAGAAGTTTGAGGCCTCCGATAATTTGACGCGGGCGGATATTGATGCAAATCCGTTGACCATACGCAACATCCGAGTCTGGGACGAGCGTCCGATGAAACAGGTGTACCAGCAGGTGCAGGAAATTCGGCCGTATTACGTGTTTCACCACGTAGATGTGGACCGTTATACGGTGGATGGGGTATACCGGCAGGTGATGTTGTCTGCGCGGGAGCTGGATACCAATCGGTTGCCTTTGCAGGCGCGGAACTGGGTGAACGAGCGGTTGCAGTATACCCACGGGTATGGGATTACGATGAGCCAGGTGAACCGGATCACACCAGAAGGGTTGCCGGCGTTGATGATTAAGGATATTCCACCGATTTCGAGTCCAGGGCTGGAGGTGGATCGGCCGGAGATTTATTACGGCGAGCGTACCTATGCCCACGTGGTTGTAAAGACTGGTATTGAGGAATTTGATTACCCGAAGGGTGACGAGAACCAGTTTACTACGTACCAGGGAACGGGTGGTGTGGCGATGGGCGGGTGGTTTAACCGGCTGGCGTTTTCGGCTCGATTTATGGATGTGAACCTGTTGTTGAGCGGGTATATTCGACCGGATAGCCGCATCATGTTCCGCCGACAAGTTCGGGAGCGGGTGCAGACCGTGGCACCGTTTTTGGTTTACGATTCCGATCCGTACATGGTTCTGTCTGAAGGGAAACTGTACTGGATTCAGGATGCGTACACGGCCAGTGATATGTATCCGTATTCTACGCGCTGGCGCAATGTGAACTACATCCGAAACTCTGTGAAGGTTGTAATTGATGCCTATAATGGGAAGGTTACGTTTTATCAGGCGGACAAAGAAGATCCGATTATTCGGGCGTACATGGAAATTTTCCCCGGGTTGTTTCGGCCGTTGTCTTCGATGCCGAAGGGGCTGCGTTCCCATTTGAGGTACCCGATTGACCTGTTCCGCATTCAGGCAGCGCGATATAGGGATTACCATATGCAGGATGTACAGGTGTTTTACAATCAGGAAGATCTCTGGGAGATTCCGAACGAGATGTACAGCGGTCGGTCGCAGATGATGGAGCCGTATTATTTGATTACGAAATTGCCCGGTGAGCAGAAGGAGGAATTTCTGTTGATGGTGCCCTATACGCCTGCTAAAAAAGACAATATGATTGCCTGGCTGGCGGCGCGGTGCGACGAGGAGAATTACGGGCATTTACTGGTGTATAAGCTGCCAAAAGACAAGCTGATTTTTGGGCCTATGCAGATTGAGGCGCGGGTGGACCAGCAGCCGGATATTGCGAGTCAGTTGACGTTGTGGGGGCAGGTGGGGTCGGAGGTGATTCGGGGGAATTTGCTGGCGATTCCGATTGAGAGTTCATTTTTGTACGTGGAACCCATTTATCTTCAGGCACGCCAGGAGCAGGAACAGCAACAGTTTGCTCAGCAAGGGGAAGGGATGCAGGCAGAAGGGCGCCGTGGGCCACAGCCGAGCCGCCAGCAAGAGCGGAGTACCGCGATTCCAGAGTTGAAGCAGGTGATTGTGGCGTTTGGCGGGCAGGTGCTTATGCGGGATACGCTGGAAGATGCGTTGACGGCGCTGTTTGGTCCAAAGCCTGGGGAGCAGCCCGTTGTGCAGCGGGAATCGCAGAGGAAAGCCTTTGAGCCTGCTTTGCGTGGCAAGGTACAGTCTGCGGCGGAGTTGGCAGCTGAGGCTGAGTCGCGCTATGAGCGTGTGCGGTTTGCTTTGCAGGGGTGGGATTGGGCGCGGGCGGGTGAGGAGATGAAGGCGCTGGAGCGGGTGATTGGGGAGTTAAAGAAGACGTTAGAGGAGAAATAGGTTCTTGAAAATAACAGGCGCCTTACTTTTTATGCCTCCGGCGGCATACTTTCTTTGTATGCACAAAGAAAGTATGCAAAGAAAAGCGCCCCTGCGGGGGGCCTGAATTTGGTCTGGTGAAAGGCCGGAAGTATGGTATTGGGGGACTCCAGAGGCGTACACGAAGGCTTCAGGGGTCCTATCCGAAAAGTGCAGGGGTTCTTTGGGCAGCGTTGCCTAGGTTGCTAGGTCGAGAAGCAATAGGCAAGGCAGGATAAAGTGTTTCTGAGGTGGATTTCAGGCGCTTGTGTAGGGGCGGGGCATGCCCCGCCCGCCTTCCTCCGGTAGGCTGTATAGACGGGATGTAAGAAGAAGGGGCGTTGCGACCATCCGCAACGCCCTCTTCTTTATGTGGATCATCGTCAGGATCTGATTTATTGTTTCAGGAGGTTGTCGTACTCGGACAGGGATTTTGAGAGTTCTTCGCCGGATTTTTCTTGGATGATGGTTACGATGTGATCCAGGCCGTTCAGGAGTTGGTCGCCACTTTTGCCGCTGAGGATGAGTTTGGATACTGGACGGATGAGTTCCCCACGGAAACCATCTGGCAGAGTTTCCATGTCGGTTTTCACCATGATGTAGACCAGGGCGTCTTCCAGGACGGTTTGATACGCCCGAATGTGTTTGAAGTTTTTGAAAGAGGAGCCGATGCGGTCCACCAGGGTCTTGTCGTAGTTTGTTCGGAATTCTGAAGTGCGCAGGCGTTGTTGGATTTTGGGTATCAAGGTGTCGCTGGCTTCGAGAAGTTGCAATCCTGAGAAGTACCTGTATTCATTGTTTCTGGCGCAGCCTGCGGCCATTGTTGAGAAGATGAGGATCAGGATTATTTTTTTCATTGTATCTCCTGGGTTCTGGATCTTGAGTTCTGCGCAGATGAAGTTCAGTCTGCGGTCATTTTCATTTCACCGGACTTGAGTCGCTTCCAGTAGTCGTTCAGGACAGATTTGATCTGGGGGCTGAGGATGATGCCGCCAATGATGTTGGGGAAGGCCATGCCCAGGATCATCATGTCTGAAAAGGTGATGACGTTTTCGAGCGCAACGACCGAGCCGATAAAAACAAAGCCAATGAAAAGAATGCGGTACGCGATAATGGACCGTTCGCCGAAGAGGTATTCCCAGGCTCGCTCGCCATAATACGACCAGGAGATCATGGTGGAGTAGGCGAACAAGGTGACGACAATGGAGAGCACGTAGCTGGCACCGGGGATGAAAGACTCGAAGGCGGCAGCGGTCATGGCTACGCCCTGGCCCTGGAATTCTGGGTCGTTGTACACACCGGTGATCATGCAAACCAGGCCAGTCATCAAGCAGATGACGATGGTGTCGATGAAGGGGCCAATCATGGCAACCATGCCTTCCCGGGCAGGTTCGTCGGTTTTGGCCGCGGCGTGGGCGAAGGCGGCGGAGCCGATGCCGGCTTCGTTGGAGAAGGAGGCCCGCTTGATGCCGGTGATGAGGATGCCGAAGAATCCTCCGTAGATTGCCCGACCAGTGAAGGCTTCCTGGAAGATGACGACGAGCATATCCGGGACGTTCTGGATGTTGGCCAAAATGATGAAAATGGCGGCGAGTACGTAGAGGATGCACATAAACGGCACCAGCCGCGAGGTCACGCGTCCGATGCGTCGGATGCCACCGATAATGACAACGGCGACCATAACGGCCAGGAGGAGGCCGACGAGCCAGTTGTAGGTTTTGAAGGCTGGAGAAATGGTGCCCAGGATTTCGAGGGTCTGGTTGGCCTGGAACATGTTGCCGCCGCCAAAGGAGCCGCCAATGGCGAGTAGGGCAAAGAGTACGGCCAGGGTACGGCCGAGAGGGCGCAGGCCTTTTGCGCCCAGGCCGTGTTCCAGGTAGTACATGGGACCACCTGAGATGCGCCCATCCGAGTGGGTTTCTCGGTACATGATGGCCAGGGTGCAGGAGGCGAGTTTGGAGGACATGCCGAAGAGGGCAGTAACCATCATCCAGAAAATAGCACCAGGCCCGCCCAGGCCCACTGCTACGGCTACGCCGGCGATGTTGCCCAGGCCAATGGTGGCGGAAAGCGCACTGGTGAGGGCCTGGAAGTGAGAGATTTCACCGGGGTCTTCCGGGTTATCGTAGCGGCCGCGCAGTACGTCGATGGAATGTTTGAACCCACGAATGGAGAGCCAGCCAAAGTAGAAGGAGTAGTAAATACCGCCGCCGAGGAGAATTGCGACGATGAGCGGAAACCCGGTGCCGAAGTCCGCAAAGAGTACGTCTGCCATAAGGGCAACAGTGTCTGCAAACAGGTTATCGAGTCTATCCAGATAGCCTTGAATCCAGCCCGTAGGCCCGGTGGGGCTGCCCGAGGGAGGACGGGTCTGGGCGAATACCGGTAGCGTGTTTGCCAGGAGGGTTGTAAGGATGAACAGGACAATGGAAAGGCGGATGGGTCTGCGCATACGGACTTCCCCCGTTGGGCTGGTTGCGGATGGATGGTGAATTGCAAAGAATAGCGCTGTTTACAGTTGAGGAACGGTTGAAAGCGTGTATTCTTCAACGTGTCTATTTTTTTTAGGCAAATGAATATGCGAAATTGTGTGGCCTAAATCAACCGTTTTGAAGAGTGCGTACCGGTGGAAGAATGCGATGAATTTTATCGTATACTGGCGTTTGGGAGCGACTTTCCTCTTGACATTTGAAGCGGGTTGGGAGATTATGAATCAGGCGGAGAAAGGATGTTCGAAAGAAGGGTGGAGGTGATATGAACGTTTTTTACGGTTTTGTATTGTGATAAATTATTTGTTGAAATGGCGGGCCGACCGGGTCTTTCCTTTTTTGATCTGGATTGGGGAGCTTCGAGATCGGCGGGTATTGCGTGCGGACCTGGTTGCGGGGATTACGGTGGCCATGGTATTGATACCACAGTCTATGGCCAATGCGCAATTGGCCAGCCTGCCGCCGGTATATGGTCTGTATGCGGCTTTTTTGCCGCCGATTGTGGCGGCTCTGTTTGGATCTT
>JAQCGA010000193.1 GCA_027619145.1 bacterium
TCTTCCGGGCGCAACGCCGGCACCTCCGGGGGATCCGCCACGTTCATCGCATACGCCAGTCGGTCTCGCAACAAATCCTCTGTATGCTCCAGCCGCCGGTACTGTGCCACCAGCTCCAGCTTGCGGTTGGCCACCTCCAGCGTATCAAACGCCGTGGCCTGTTCCGCTTCATAAAAATTCCTCACACGCTTCAAGTGGTCTTCCGCCCGCCCAATCGCCTGCGCAAGAGTTTCTTGTTGAAGCCGGGTGAGCTGCACCTGATAGTAGACCCGGCCCACACCCAACAACACCTGCTCCCGCAAGGCCGCCCGCTGCTCTCCCTGTGCTTTCACCTGTTCCCTTGCCACGCCCACCAGTTCCCGGGTCCGAAACCCCGTGAACACCGGCTGCTCCACCGTCAACGCCGCCTCATACCGGTTGTGCGTCCCTGCTTGAAGCTGTGCCGGTGCACCTCCCGCCGGCACAAACGGCAACGTAATCTCCGGTACCTCGGACACGTACCCATAAGACGCCATAGCCCCGAACCTGGGCAGAGAACCCGCCTTCTGTACCTCCAGTTCCTCCTCCAGCCTCTGCAATACCACCGCCTGCTGCTCCAGAGTCAAATGGTTCTTCAGCGCCATCTTCCACGCCTCTTCCAGCGTCACCCCTTCAGCACAGGCAATAGACAGCAGTACCAGACCCGCCATAAATATTCCCGAACGCACTCTCATACCTCCTCTCCCACCTGCGGCCTTACCCCATTCCAGAACAACTGCACAATCTCCTCCTTACGTTGTTCCAGAAATTCTGGAGAAAACAGATCCAGACCGGGAATCACCTTTTCCAGAATTGGCCGGGCAATAAACGGATACACGCATGCTCCAAAAAGACTCAGCGTGAACTGCACCGGGTCCACCGGCCGAATCTGCCCCTTCGCCACAGCTTCCTGTACAATCTGGATCATAAACGGTGGCTTATCCTCTCCTTCCCGAAACAAATGCGACTTCAACAACCGGCCCATCGTTTCTCCTCCACCCCGGATCTCCCACAGAATAAACGGCACCAGATCCGGGTTTTCAGCCAGCCGATCCAGATAGTTATTCACAAAGTGCCGCATCAGAACCTGCACGTCCTGCGTCTCC
Source organism: bacterium (assembly GCA_027619145.1). The sequence continues at coordinate 1,125 of JAQCGA010000193.1, forward strand.
GGAATCGCATCCAGAAATCCCGCCAGAAACCGCTCGAACACACATTCGAATACCGCCTCGTAGAGCTTCTGTTTAGACCGAAAGTAATAATGCAACAGCGCCTGATTGATCCCGGCCTGCTTTGCAATCTCCTTCATCCGCGCCCCGTCCCGCCCCTGTTTCAAAAACACCTCTGTGGCGGCGGTCAAAATGCGTTGCTGGGTATCGGGTTCGAGTTCCAAATAGGCCTCCTCGGGGTATATATTTTGATTTTTAAATTTAATTATTTAGTTAAATTATACAATCAAATATCAATCCCGTCAAGTGGGTTTTTAGAAAAACCTCTACGGGAGCAGGACAAAAGGCTGGACCACGAAAGGGCACGAACCCTGCGCCGCACCGCCGCTCCGCCACGAAATGCACGAAACACACACAGTACCGCTCCACTGCAAAAGACATGAAACACACACGACACAGCTCTGTAAGGGAAGGAGAAATCCGGCAGGGGCAATCCGTCGGGGATCGGGTGTGAAAAACATTGACTCTCGAAAATGGAAGAAATATGCTTATGCGGCAAAGAACGCGGGGATGGGTCTTCAGTTCCGGGGTGGTAACTCAACGTCCTTCTCTCCATGCATCAACAAGAAAGTGACAGGCAAGAACCCAAAAGACACCCGGGCTGATAGGCCGCCTGTGGCGGACTTTGTAATCGTAGCACGGGGGTTCACCCCCGTGCGGTAGGTGGAATTGAGTTGAGGAGAAAATTCTATGTCCAAATTCGGTGTATTCAACGCAGAAACCCCGGAAGAACTGGCAACCTATTATGGTGGATTCTATCCCACGGAGGCCTGGATCGACGCCCTCACCTGTCTGCCACCAGGCTCCACGCCCGATCCACTCTCGGCTCATTCTGATACAGACGTCAACGCCCTCAGGAAATATATCGAACCTTATCTCAACGTCACCCCGGAAGACCTGGTAGACCTGGTCCCAAAACGCAACCGAATTGCAGGCAACGCCCGCGTCATGCCCGCCGCACGCATTGCCATGTGCCCGGACGGCCACGGAGAAAAACTCACCTGGCGTCCAGACCACCCGGACCGCATCTCCTGCCCGCACGGCCACACCGTCGATCCCTTCGAACGTTACCCCCAGACCGGCGCCTTTGAAATCACAGGGCCCCTGGGAGACCTCCAGATTTACCCATACCACGACACCTCCGACGGTACCCGCATCTACCTCCAGAGCGAATATATGGACGCCCTCCGCGTGTACTGGCTCACCGACGCCTGCAAAACCCTGGGTGAACTCTATTCCTGCACCGGCGAGATTCCGTACGCCGAACGCGCAGCCGCCATCCTCACCAGCTTTGCGCGGTCCGTGCCGCACTGGCCCAAAATCCACCGGGGCCGTCCCGGCGTAAGCGGAGCAGACCGCTTTTGTTCCGTCACCGAATACCCCGTGTACGCCGGTATCTGGTACGACAAATACCACACCGGCATCCGCCACACCGGCATGCTGGGTGCAGCCTACGGGCAAATCCTGCACGCCCCCGTCTGGCAACCCCTCGACGCATTCGCGAACAACGATGCCCGAAACACCATTGAACAGCACCTCTTTCTTTACTCCATCAAAGACGCCCTGCGTTATGACGTCCACTATCCCCATCCAGACGCCGCCCTGAGCAACTACATCCCCTACCAATGCGAGGGCCTCATCCAGATCGGAAAAGCAATCCGCACACCTGAACTCATTCACTACGCATACTGGAAACTCCGCCAGATGCTGGATAAAACCCTCCTGGCAGACGCCATCTTTCCTGAAAGCATGTCCTATTCCCGCCAGCACATCTACGGCATCCGCCGCGCCGCCGAATACGCTACGGGCTATTCTGACCCGCCCGGCTTTACCTCTACCATAGACCACACCCGCTTCGAAACCCTCGATGCCGCCACGGCCTTACCCGAACTCGACAGAGCAATACGCACCCTGGATACCATGGGCTATCCCGACGGCACATACATCATGGCCCACGACACCTACAGCAAACTCCACGGTGGCGGCCACCCCGAACCCCGGGACGGACAGCCCGTCCTTTACCCCGCCTTCGGCCACGCCGTTCTCGGTCGCGGTCAGAACCCGAACGCCCTGCAGGCCCACCTGCACTACTCCGGCAACTGGGGTCACGATCACGACGACATGCTCAACTTCGTCCTGTGGGCCTATTGCGACGAACTCATCTCAGACATCGGGTATACCTGGACCTACCGCATGTTCGCCACCCTGTCCCAGGGCCACAACCTCGTTGTGGTAGACCGCCACACCCAGCAGCGCACCCTGCGGCCCGGCACCCTCCTTGGCTGGCATCCCACCCCAAATCGTACCCAGGTCGTTGAAGTCTCCGCGCCCGAAGTCTACCCCCAGTGCGACACCTATTGTCGCGCACTGATCCTGATCCCCATCGACCCCAAGAACAACCTCGTCCTGGACATCTTTCACGTCTCCGGCGGCCAGGTTCACGAATGGATGGCCCAGGGCAGTTGCTCCCTCCCACAAACCCTGGACACCTCCGTGCCCACCCAGCACCACGCCGACAGCTACGCCGACAATGGCGAACCCTTTACCCCACCGGACCACCACGAATGGGAAAAAAACTGTCTTGCCAGCGGCCACATCGCCCGTGAAGTGGACACCCCCTGGTATGGCGTCTTCCGAAACGTTCGCCACGCATCCATCCAGGCCCCTTTCACCGCCACCTTCCACGCCACAGATCCTGCACAGCCCAACGTGCGCCTGCACCTGCTTGAACCGGGCGAAGCAGACCTCTACACCTGCACCGTACCCACCATCCGCCAGTGCTGGCAACCCGCCCTGGACAAAGAAGATCACAGCCTCGTAGAACAATCCCGCATGCCCAAACTCATCCTGCGCCGCAAAGGCCACAACCTGTCCAGCCGCTTCGTTGCCCTCTGGGAACCCCTGCACACCACCCCAATCGTCACAGACATCGCCGATAGATCCGCAGATCTTCCAAACCTCGTTGCCCGCACCCTCCAGACCCACACAGAAACCGGTGACACCACCGCCCACGTCTTCTATTCTTCCGATCCATCCCAACACCACACCCTGGACCCACAAACCGAATTCCAGGGCCGGTACGCCGTCCAGATCACCCGCAATGGACAGACAAACCTGGACCTCTACGACTGCACCCGCTTCCGGCACAACAACCTGGACCTTTCCATAACCCTTCGCTCAGCGCTCCCCCTCAACAAACTCCACCTCCGGCCAGACAACCGCATCGCTCTGGTCCTGGATGGAACCTGGCCCGATATCGACCCGGATCGCCCACGCACCTTCTCCGAACCTGAACCCGTCCTGCTCACCCAGAACGGTGCCCACGGCCGCGCCATTCCCGTAACCGCCATCGAAACCCACAACAACCAGACCCACCTGGTCTGCGCCCACGCCCCCGGCTTCACGTACAACCGCAGCACCGGCTGTCTTGTGGACACCGTCTCCCCGTTCCAGACCACCCTGGGAGAAGCTACAGTCAACCTCTTTAGTCGGGTACACCTGCGGATGGATTCTTCAGGAAAGGCACAAATTCGTACGACCGATGTAGTGCGAATCAACAACGTCAACATCGTGCCGGTGGAGGAATGGGTTGAGGTGGGGTAGAAGGCTGGATCACGAAGGGGCACGAACCCTGCACGGCACCGCACCGCCACGAAATGCAAAAAAATGCGTACCGGACGATCCTTTTCCAAATGCACAAACTACGTACACAGGCTCGCCTGTTTTGTCTTGATTTACGGGCTTTGCGTACCGAAATTGACCACTGAATCCATTGCTAATTCTGTACTCAATCCCGAACACGAGGAACCGTCTATGCAACTTTCCGAACAACAACTCGCCTTTTTTGACACATTCGGCTACGTAGGTTTTCCCGGCCTGATGGCGGATGCCATAGAGGACGTCACGAATGCCTTTGAAGAAGTCTGGACCGAGCGCGGCGGTGGGCACAATGGTCAGGCGCACGACGGAAAGCAGCGTTCCTGTATTGTCCCCTTCATTGACCAGCACGAACGGCTCTCTGCCCTGCTGGACGATCCACGCATTCACGGCCTGCTCACCAGCCTGCTTGGGCCGGACTTCAACTACATGGGATCCGACGGCAACTATTATGCGGGAGACACCGTCTGGCACAGCGACGGCTGGGGCAAAGCCGTGCGCTTTGTGAAAGTTGCTTTCTACCTGGACCCCCTTACCCGGGACACCGGCTGTTTGCGGGTCATCCCCGGCAGCCACCATTTGGAAGATCGTTTTGCGTTGGCCCTACAGGGACAAATCCGAAAATCCAACGAAGACTGGGGCACCGAAGGCAAAGACCTGCCAGCCCTGGCCCTGGAAACACAACCCGGCGACATTTTTGTATTCAACCACAACCTCAAACACGCTGCATTTGGTGGAAGTGCCTGGCGGCGCATGTTCACCATCAACTGCTCACAGCGCTTCCCGGAAGATCGCGTGGACGACCTCAAAAAATACATTTCCGCACACGCCCGCTTCTGGACAGACCGCATCTATGGCGAAACCATGATCGCCACCGCCGGTCCACAGCGCCGTATTCACCTCGAACAGGGCCTGGCCAACGACGGACACCTGGCCGCACTGGCCGCAAAAGCCCGCGCTGAAATGCCCGAACCTTCCCGTGGCTAACCGTGTCCTCTTTCGGGCAACCCGGAGATTCTACTCTGAACACAGACACCTTCAACCTGATACCCGATAAACTCCCATCTCATCCCTGCGTATTCGTCAACCGCGTTGACCTGGAACGCAGTCGGCAATTGATCCAGGAAGGCGGCTGGGCGAACGTCGCCTTGCAACGATTACTGGACGCCGCCAACGTCCCCTTTGAGATGCCCGGCTCCCTGGCCGAGAAAGCGATCCCCGATCAAAACGCCAGAATCCTCACCCATGCCAAACGTCAGATCCTGGCCTTCCATCTAACCGGCAAGCAGGAATACTACGACCGGGCACTCACCGTATTTCAGCAAATTGCCAGCGCCTATCTCACCTGGCCTTTAATAGACGACCACATCCGGGCAATGAATTACGGCCTCGCAGAATCCAGATTCACCATCAACCTGGCGCAGGTGTACGATCTACTCACCGCCGTAGAACCGGATGTAAAAGATCGCGATCTATTCCTGAAAGCCCTGGCCCGAACTCAGGACACCACCGACCGGTGCCAGCACAAAACCTGCGGCAACCACAACACCTGGAACCTCGCGGCCCGGCTTGCGGCTGGCCTGGCCATGGGACGCCTCGAAAGTCTTTCCGAAGTACTCTACGGCTGGGAGTTCAAAGGCACACAGCGCTACGGCTTAGTCCATCAACTCCGCCACGACATTTTATCCGACGGACTTCACTGGGAGCGCACACCCGGATATCATTATTACACCCTGATGGCAATCGTAGAAGTGGTCGTCATGCTCGAACATGCCGGCATCGACCTGTGGCACACCCACCTGCCTTCCCAGCAAGAAAACGAAGGCGACGATCTCCACCGCGCCTATGGACCCGCAGGAACGAAAAGCCTGAAAGCCGCATTTGACGCCCCCTTCTACCAGACCACTGGCAACGGCGACCTCTGCCTCTTACACGACTCGGGCCTGGCGAACCTGCGCGGTGTCTGGATCTGGGGACCGCTCTACGAACTCGCCTACCAGGCTTACGAAGATCCCAAGTACGCCTGGTTATTAAACCGCATCGACCAGGACTACCAGAACCATCCCGAACGAAAATATCCCGAACTCCCAATGTCCTTACAGCCGCCAGCCGGAGAGTTTGACTTTCTCCGCCTGCACCAGAGAGAAATACCCGAAGGCTCTTTCTCTCTCTCAGAAAACTGCCCGATCTCCCTGGAAGGAACTCACAAAAATCACTGCACCCTGTTCCCCACAACCGGTGCTGGAATACTCCGACACAGTCCCGGCACAACAGATCCCGCCGTCCATTTCTTCTGGGGTCCACACAGTGCAGGACATCAAAGCCCAGCAGCATTGCACGTAGATCTCCACGCACTCGGCCGACGCATCACAAACGCACCGGACGCCGGGGGCTACGAAGACCCGATGCATTTGACCTGGGTTCGCACCACAATTGCACACAACACCGTCACCGTAGATGAAACCCCTATGTTCCCCTACGACCGCGAAGAAGACTCCATCTGGCGGGCGGACAATCGGCGTGAACACGTATCGGACAGCGTCC
>JAQCGA010000194.1 GCA_027619145.1 bacterium
CCCGCCACAAAAAAAGTGCCCGTATCTCGGTAAGCCAGTTCCTTCGCAACCAACCGGGCGGAGGTGCCGCAACCAATGGAGTGAATCCAGAACGCCTCCCGGTCGAAGCTGATCTCTCCTTCTGTATTGCGCAGGGTTTCAAATACCGAAACACTCAACGCCAGGCTTCGAACGGTATCAAACCCAAGTACCACAACAGCTTGCGGAATGGTAGTAATCCGCCGCGCAAACCCGTAAAATGCCGAGTTGGCCAGGTTGAGCACCTTGGCCGATACGGACATATCGCGAGAAACAATATCGGCCAGTTCGTTTGCGCTGGAGCCACTGTCATCCGCAACTTCCAACACCCGGCTGACGATGATGGGCAACGTGGGCAGATTCTTGATGTTCCGGATACTCAGTCGGATATCTTCGCGGTCCATCTTTATTCTCCAATCCAACGTGCCCGAATCTTACATGGTGTGATAGGATACAAGATCGGTTATAAAAGCACGCACATTACATAATCATAAATATAGAAAGGCTGGACCTGGGCTTACGGATGATCCAGCCTCAACTTATATTCAGTCCAGAGAGAAAAAAAGTGCGCCCACAGGGAATCGAACCCCGAACCTACTGATTAAGAGTCAGTTGCTCTGCCAGTTGAGCTATGGGCGCATTCTGTATTTTACCGAAGTTCCAGAAAACCCTCACAAAAATCTACAACAAGACGCCTGAGTTTTTCCTGGAAAAACAAAATGTAAAGAACATCCTATTCTTTGTCAAGCGCTTTGTCCTGCACGTCATTTTTCGTTTTCTTGCTCTTCTTCGGCCTGATTCATCACCGCCAACAACTCTTTATGTCGCTTATCCAGATCGGCAATTCGCTTCTCCAGTCCATCCTCTTCCCCCTGCGATTCTGCAAGCAACAGTTCCACCTTTTTTAATTCTTCAACATGCTTGCTTTGAACCTCTTTCGCATGCTGGATCTGGGGACGAATCTGGGTCGTTTGCCGGTTGTACTCGAGCACCATTTGTAACAAAAAAAGAACACAACCCAGCGTGAGTCCAATAAAAATCCAATCAATAGAAAAAGAAATATCCATAACAAACCACCCCCGAAACTGGCTTCGAATTCACACAGGACCTATGGCTTTCGGACGTACGTTCCGCTGCGTCCGCCGGTTTTTTTTAACAGGCGGACGTTGCCAATTACCATATTTTTGTCCACGGCCTTGCACATATCGTACACCGTGAGCAATGCCACGCTCACCGCCGCAAGCGCCTCCATCTCCACACCGGTCCGGTCCGGCACCCGAACCCGCGCCTCGGCCAAAATCCGGTCCTGGCCCACCTCAAATACCAGGTCCACACCCGTTACGGCAATCGGATGGCAAAGCGGAATTAGATCCGACGTGCGCTTGGCCGCCTGGATACCGGCAATACGCGCCGTTTCCAGCACATTGCCCTTGGGCAGGCTGCCTGCGGCAATCTGCTGCACTGTTTCGGGACGCATCAAAATCTCTCCGCCGGCAACTGCCTCTCGGGCGGTAATCTCCTTCCCGGTTACATCTACCATCTGCACAGATCCATCTTCCGAAATATGCGTCAGCTTAGCCATACAATACACCACCTTATTGAGATCTACCACTCCGTCAGCAGCACCACATTCACACCTGCGCCTGCATCCAGAAATTCTTCATCTGCCTCCACCACAAACAAACTGTTGGCCCGAGAAAGAGAAAACAGATCCGCAGATCCATGATGACCCACCCAGCGGCTATGCCAGACGCCGGCCCGTTCTTCACTCCAGGCGGGTACGTACTGTCGTCTGCCGGGCGTTTGCCGGAACGGTTCGTCCAGCACGCCTTTCACCACCGGGCGATGCAGGTTCTCCATTTGCTGCATCTTACGCAGGGCCGGCCGCACCATTAATTCCAACCCCACCACAGTAGACACAGGATTTCCAGGCAGTCCAAAAATCAGCTTTGTACCCCGTACGCCAAAGGTAAGCGGCTTGCCCGGTTTCATCTGAATCCGATCGAACAGCACCTCCACGCCGCATTCCCGCATGGCAACTTGTACCAGATCGTACACTCCGGCAGATACCCCACCTGAAAGCAAAACGATATCACACGTATCCAGCCCCTGGGAAATGACCCGGTTCAGCTCGGCTTCGTTGTCATCTGCAATGCCCATATAACAAGCCCGGGCGCCAATTTCTTGAACCTGTGCCATCATCGAGTACGCATTGCTATTGCGAATCTGCCCCGCTCGAGGAACCTGGCCGGGCTCCACAATCTCACTTCCCGTTGAAACCACTCCCACCACCGGCTGCCGGTACACGGGCACCCGCACAGTACCCATGGCGGCCAGAATACCAATCTCAGGCGGGCGTACCAGCGTGCCCGCCTTCAGCACCACGTCTCCTTCTTGTACATCTTCTCCCAACCACGCAATATGCCTTCCAACCTCGGTAACCTCCAGCACCTTGACCCGGTCCCCTTCGGTTACCGTTTCTTCCACCATCACAACCGTATCTGCACCCTCCGGCACCGGTGCGCCGGTCATAATCCGTGCCGCTTTTCCCGATGAAACAGGAACCGTAGGCACTTTCCCTGCCGGGATCTCTTCCACCACATCCAGAACCGCAGGATGCTCGCGGGAAGCCGTTTGAATATCCGCGCCTACCACCGCGTACCCGTCCATTGCAGCTTTATGAAACGGCGGCATGTTGAGATCCGATTGAATATCCTCGGCCAGCGTGCGGCCCAACGCATCCATCAAATCGACAGAAACCAGATCAATAGATGGCGTATGCGCCAGCACAATCCGGATCGCCTCTTCCATTGGAATCATATCCATAAACACGTACCCTTCTCAAATTTCGATATAGAAAAGATCGGCTATTCCGATTTTAATATAAATAATCCTGAGCCGAATGTCACGTTTCACGCTCCGGGTGCTTTTTCTTTATGATTGACATATCTGCCCTTGCCGACCTATTCTAATAGCAAACATAAACTTTTCAGAAACGTCCACCCAACCAGGAGAATTCATTTAGGATGGCACAATCAAACCAGGTTGCAATCATCACAGGGGCTGGAAGCGGCATTGGACAGGCCATTGCCAGAAGCTTCGCAGAATCCGGTATTCAGGTCGTACTGGCAGGCAGACAAGCACATACCCTGGAAAAGACCGCGTCGGAACTGGGTACAACTGCACGCATTGTTCCCACCGATGTAACCGACCGAAACTCCGTTCGCACCCTCGCCGAAAAGACACTCGAAGACTTTGGCCGCATTGACATTCTGGTCAACAATGCTGGCATCAATACACAAAAAAGAAACCTCCGAGATATTTCCGACGAAGACTGGGACCGGGTCATCCAGATCAACCTCACCGGTGCCTTCAACACCTTCCGGGCCATGTTGCCCCAAATGGAAAAGCAGGGAGATGGGCTGGTCATCAACATTTCGTCCATGGCGGGCAAACGCGCGGGCACAACCGGAGGCGCTGCCTACAGCGCTTCTAAGTTTGGCCTGGCCTCGCTCACACAATCCATCAATGCCGAATTCCGCGAAACCGGCATCCGGGCCTGCTGTATTTTCCCAGGCGAAGTCGATACGCCCATTCTGGACCTGCGCCCCAATCCTGTCTCAGCGGAAAAACGCAACGCAGCGCTACAACCCGGAGATGTTGCCGCCGCTGCCTTGATGGTTGCGCAGCTTCCCAACCGCGCAATTGTAGAAGAAATTACCATCTTTCCCAGACGCGTTGTCTCGGCATAACCGAACCTGGGGAGCGCCTGCACGGGCTCCCCTTGTGAAAACCCTTGTCTGAAGGACGTAATTTTATTAATTTTCCCTATAACCTCTAACGATCTCAATTATTTATTTCTACCCCGGACCCGCCTTTGAATATTCCCGATCCCGGTTCGCCTTCCTGGCAATTCTCTCCGGCCCTCTGATCGGTAAAAAACAAATCAACTTTTGCCCGTAACAGGGCTCGGCTGTCCAGCGGCCGGGCGCGTGGTAAAAAAGCCCGCAGCCCGACCACCTGCGCAGACAATCCCCGGTCTCCGCAACGTAACCGGGTTCTGCACAGGTGTTTCTTTGTGAAGAAGGGTGACAAACGTGTGAAGACCGAAATCATTATTAACGTAGCTTCTCAGGACTCCAGAATTGCAATTCTGGAAGATGGGAAGCTCGTCGAAATCCTTGTGGAGTTCGACGAAAAAGAACGCATGGTAGGTAACGTATACAAAGGTAAAGTCTCTGCGGTTCTTCCTGGTATGCAGGCTTCGTTTGTAGATATCGGTGGCGAAAAAAGTGCCTTCCTGCATGCCTCAGACATGCCCGGATCTCCGGGGTCTATGGTGGATCTGGACGACGAAACACTGGAAGAGGTAGATTACAAAACCAACTCCAGGGGTAAAACCATTGTACCCATTGAGGAACTGATCCGTGAAGGACAGGATCTTCTTGTCCAGGTCAAGAAAGAACCCATTGGCACCAAAGGCCCTCGCGTAACCGCTGTTCCGTCCCTCGCGGGCCGGTTTATGGTCCTGGTACCCAACGGCGAAAAAGTGGGTGTTTCCCGAAAAATCACAGACTGGTCGGAAAAACGCCGGCTCAAAGATATTGGCCGGGAAATCAAGCCCGAAGGATACGGCATCATTGTGCGTACCGAGGCCTCGGGAAAAGGAGACCGGGAACTCTCTCGCGACATGAAAGACCTGGTGGGCACGTGGGAACGGATCCAGAAACAGGCCAAAAAACTGGGCGAACCACGGCTGATCCACAAAGAAATGGGAATGACCTCCAGCCTCATTCGCGACCTGTTCACGGACGACGTGCAACGGCTGGTGGTGGATTCTAAACGGGAATACAAGCAGATCATTTCCTATCTCAAAACCACGTCGCCGCATCTGCGTGAGCGCGTGGAATGCCACAGAGACAAAACACCCGTATTTGACGCATTTGGCATTGAAGAAGAAATTGAAAAATGTTACGAGCGCAAGGTCTGGCTCAAAGGTGGTGGCTATCTGGTATTAGACCACACAGAGGCCCTGGTGTCCATCGACGTCAACAGTGGACGATATGTAGGCCGGACCAACCAGGAAGAAACCGTACTCAAAATCAACCTGGAAGCGGCCAACGAAATCGCCCGCCAGCTCCGGTTACGCGACATCGGCGGAATCATCGTCATCGATTTTATTGACATGATGTATCCCCAGAATCGCAGAAAGGTAGAAGAGGAATTTCGGCTGGCCATCCGGCGAGACCGGTCTCGGCCGCGCACGTCAGAAATCAGCGAATTTGGCCTCATGGAAATGACCCGGCAACGCGTGCGTCCCAGCCTCTTGTTTACCTTCAGCGAATCCTGCCCTACCTGCAAAGGCACCGGCCGGGTGGCCAGCCGGGAAACGACCCTGGCCCGCATCGAGCGGTGGCTGAATCGCTCTCGGGCGGCCTCTGTAGAACGCAGGCTCACGGTACACGTCAACCCTGCCGTGGGGGAGTTCTTGCTGGAAAACCGCAAAGAACGTCTCAAGCGCGTCCGGCGCTCCACCCGCGTATGGCTCAACGTAGAAATGGACCTGAACCTGCCTGTAGACGCCTACCGGATCTATTCACGCAAACGAAATGCGGATATTACGGACAAATTTAAAACTTGACAAAAACCCTGTACTTTGTTACTCTCTTCAGTCTCTATCTCCGTCTCCGGGCCTTCGGGTCCGGAGCGAGTTTCGTTTCTCTGCACCGTCCCTATTCCGGACGGAAGCTGTTTCTGGAGGTTCTGCAATGTACGCAGTTGTCGATATTGCCGGCTCCCAGGTCAAAGTCTCCCAGGGAGAGCGCATTCGGGTTTCCCGCCTGAAAGCCGAAACCGGGGAAAAAGTTACACTGGATCGCGTTTTGTTGCTCTCTCAGGACGGCGAAACCCGCGTGGGTACACCGCAGGTGGAAGGCGCATCTGTGGAAGCCAGTGTACTGAAACACGGCCTGGACAAGAAAGTAATCGTTTTCAAAATGAAACGCCGCAAAGGCTATCGAAGGAAAAATGGACACCGGCAGCCTTATACCGAACTCCAAATCGACGGAATTTCGGCTGGCGCCTGACATCGGAGAAAAATTTCATGGCCCATAAAAAAGGGGTTGGAAGTTCCCGCAACGGTCGAGACAGTGGCGGCCAGCGCCTGGGAATCAAAGCCTTCGGCGGTCAGTTCGTTACAGCTGGCAGTATTATCATTCGTCAGCGCGGCACCCGGATTCACCCTGGAAATAACGTCCAGCGCGCCAGAGACGACTCGCTCTTTGCACTCGTGGACGGCTTTGTGACCTTCGAGCACCAGAGCAAAAGCCGCAAGAAAGTCAGCGTATACGCCCAGGCAGGGTAAGCTATCGTGAAGATTGGGGTCGTTGGTGCCGGTCATGTGGGAGCCACTGCAGCACAGCGAATTGCAGAACGGGAACTTGCCCGGGAAGTGGTTCTGCTGGATGTAGTCGAAGGCATCCCACAAGGCAAAGGACTGGACCTGGCTGAATCCGCACCCGTGGAACGTTTCGATACGCGGATCACAGGAACCGGAGATCCGGAAGCCCTCTCCGGCTGTGGGCTGGTCGTCATAACAGCTGGTATTGCCCGCAAGCCTGGTATGAGCCGCGACGATCTCCTGTCCACCAATGCGGAAATTGTCCGTACTGTTTCCGAACATGTGCGTCGCTTCGCGCCCGGCTCTATCATCATTGTGGTTACCAATCCGCTGGACGTCATGTCTGCGGTTGCGCTTCACGCGACAAATTTTCCTCCTGCTCACGTAATAGGCATGGCTGGCATCCTGGATACGGCCCGGTTCCGCTATTTCATTTCACAGGAACTGGATGTTTCCGTAGAAGATGTTACGGCTTTTGTTCTGGGCGGACACGGCGATTCCATGGTTCCGTTGCCGCGCTATTCCACTGTAGCAGGCATCCCCCTGTCCGAACTCCTGGACGAATCCACCATTGCCCGTCTGGTGCAGCGCACCCGAAATGGGGGTGCCGAAATTGTTGGTCATCTAAAAACTGGAAGCGCGTATTACGCGCCTTCTTCTGCCATCGCCGAAATGGTGACAGCGGTCGTGCGGGACAAAAAACGCGTCCTGCCCTGCGCGGCCTGGCTCACCGGGCAATACGGTTTGCACAACCTTTTTATGGGAGTGCCTGTCAAACTTAGCGCTGGCGGCGTGCAGGAAATCATCGAAATTGGACTTACGCCAGAAGAATCTGCGGCCCTGCAAGCGTCCGCCAAAGAGGTTCGGGCCAGCATGGAAAAACTGGGTCTCTAATCTACATCGCAAAATCCAGCGTCAAATATTGCTTTTAACCGGGGCTACTGCCACCGGTTT
>JAQCGA010000195.1 GCA_027619145.1 bacterium
CTGATCGGATTCGAGTTGAGCGTAAGCCATCTCAACTGCTTCATATTCGCCAGCGGTGAGAGATCGCGGACCTGGTTCGTTCCCAGGTCAAGCTTTCTCAACTCCGGAAGATTCGCCAGTGGAGACAAATCACTGATCTGCCCCGAATAGAACTTTACATCTTCCAGACCCAGGAGATTTTCGATGCCCTCCAGACTGGAAACCTCATTGGGGGAGCGAATCTCCAGCTTCTTCACCTTAACCACATCCAGAAGCAGAAGAGGACTCTCCGCCGGTTTCCCGAGCGCCGCACGCACAACCTTCTCCAGATTCGCGTCGGCAAAGCTCACTTCCGGAGATTCTGCAACAAAATTCCGACCCGTCAAATTCTGCCCGGAAATGGTAACACTAAAACGATCGGGCGTAAAAACGTACCCCAATTTCGAAGGAACAAGTATATGGTCGCCAAGAGGCGCCCGAATACTGTACTTACCGGCGCCGTCCGTCACCGCAGTACTTGTGTAAAGTCCTTCAATCTTTAGTGTCACCCCTTCAAATCCGGCACCCTCGAAAGTCACCTGTCCGGAAATCGTGCGCAACGCCAGGCCCACAAAATCCTGCGTCCCCACATCTGCGCCGTCCACCGTAACTGAACGGCTCTTGGGGGTAAACGCGAGACCGTTGCTTGAGGGAACAGCCACCGTATAGGTTCCGCTCTCCAGCCCCTCAAAACGGTAATTCCCGCTTCCGTCCGTCTCCACCGTATCTGCGGCAGCACCGCCCAGGGTAACAGCCACCCCAGACATTCCCGTGCCCTCGAAAGTCACCTGGCCGGAAATCACATACGTAATCACACCTGCAAAATCCTGCCCGCTTACATCCGCACCTTCGACCGTAACCGAACGGCTTGCCGGTGTAAAAGCATAGCTCGCCTTTGAGGGAACCACCGTATAGGCGCCATCGGTCAACACCGGTAAACGATAATTCCCGTTCTCATCCGTCGTGGCAATCGTACTGCCGTTCAACATCAGTTGCACACCGGGTATCCCCACTCCTTCCTCAGTCACCTGCCCGGAAATCCCGTATGCGGCAACAGAAAAATTCAATCCGGACTGCGCCGCGCCTGAAACCGTAATCTCGAGGCTGTCCGGTGAAAACTTCACCTCTCCTATTGAAGGAACCAGCGTATATGTACCGTTAGTCAAACTCAGCACATAAGTACCGGTGCTGTCCGTAGCTGCCAGGATCGACACACCGTTCGAAAGAGCAACAACCTCAACTCCTGGAAGCCCCTCGCCCTCAACCGTTACCTGTCCGGAAACCGAATAGGTGGGAATCACCGCCCGGAAATCCCGGGCTGCAATTCCTTTCCCGAAGAGCTGCACCGTTTCCGATGCCGGTGAAAACCCCAGTTCCGTCTTCGAGGGCGTCACCGTATAGGACCCGTTCGGCAAATTCTCAAATCGGTACGCTCCATTCGCGTCCGTAACCGCCGTCAGACTCGCATCGCCTGAAAGCGTAACCGTCACCCCTTCCCGCCCGATCCCTCGCACCTGTCCCCAGATCGTATTGGCTTCCCCCTGTTCCCGTTTCAACAACCGAAAGCCGCCATCGTCTGAAACCCGACGCGATACCCACTGCAAACGAACAGACGAGCGGAGTGCACTATACCCAGCACGATAATTCCCCCCTCGTATTACCCGCCCTGGGCCGGATTCCGGACCTGTCGGATCCGTCTGTACGCCGCCCTCATACGGTCCGTACCAGTCCTGAACCCATTCAGACACATTGCCGTGCATATCGTACAATCCCCAGAAATTGGGCTTTCGGATTCCCACCCGCTTCGCCGTCGTATTCCCGAAATTACCTACATTGTCCAGGTACCATCCGTACTCCTTCAGCAGCGCCTCTTCGTCTCCAAATGACCACTTTGTCTCCGTACCGGCCCGGCAGGCGTATTCCCACTCCGCCTCGGTCGGCAACCGGTACAGAGAATCCCCTGCCGCTTCATTCAGTTTATGAACAAACGCCTGGGCATCATCCCACGAAATATAAACCGCCGGCCAGTCCGCGTTGCTGAACGCGCGGGGTTGATCTTCCCAGGGACGCGTATTCATCACGGCCTCCCACTGCCCCTGCGTCACCTCATATTTACCCAGCGAAAGCCCCCGGGTTAACACCACCGTATGCTGGGGCAACTCGTCGTCGCCCGCATTCTTATCTGTGGAAGATGCACCCATCTCAAACGTGCCCGGCGCAATCCCGATCATCTTCATCGTAACGCCGCCCGGCAGCGAAATCACCGGCGCGTTTACCGCTACAAAATCCCTTCCGGTAACCCCTTTTCCGGACAGCGTCACCTCTCGGCTTTCCGGAATGAAATCGTAATCCGGTCCTGAAACTGTAACCGTGTACGTTCCATCCGAAAGGTTCGAGAACCGGTAGGCCCCCGAAGCATCCGTCGTGGTCGTGACATCGGCATCTCCGCTCAAACTCACGGTCAGCCCTGCAACCCCGGCGCCGAATTGGGCTACCCGGCCCCACACCGTATTCGCCTCGCCCTGCTGGAACCTCACCAACCGGAACCCGATATAGCCGACATCGGCGCTCTTCGATCCTCTATACCGTCGTGCGGACCGAGTATCCGCAGCTTCCCGTAAAAAAGAACCGCCGCGCCATACGCCTGTGGGACTCGAAGCCGGCCCCACGGGATTCACCTGAGCATCCGCTGTATATGTCCGCGACAGATCCTGCATCCACTCACTCACGTTCCCGTGCATATCGTACAGACTCCACGAATTGGGCCGCTTCAACCCTACCGGATGTCCATACTCCTCGTCAA
Organism: bacterium; assembly: GCA_027619145.1. The sequence goes on from JAQCGA010000195.1 coordinate 2,822, forward strand.
CATCGTAGGCGTTGCCCTTATACCAGGCATGCTCCCCCATCTCATTTTCATCGTCTCCGAAAGACCACATCGTTGTCGTACCGGCCCTGCAGGCGTACTCCCACTCCGCCTCCGTAGGAAGCCTGTACAGAGAATCCCCCGCAACCTCGTTCAGCTTCTGAACAAACGTCTGAATGCCGGCCCAGTTGATATAAACCGCCGGATGCTCGGGATTTTCCTGTACACGCGATTCTCCGGACCAGGGCCGGGTATTCATCACCGCCTTCCACTGCGCCTGGGTTACTTCGTACTTCCCCATGTAAAACCCCTGGCTGATCCGCACCTGGTGCTGCGGTCCTTCATCCTCCTTCCTTCCCGGTTCGGACACCGGTGAACCCATCGTGAACGTCCCCGGCTCAATCCAGACCATCTCTACAGAATCCCCTCCTGCCAGTTCAAAAAAGGTTCCGGCGCGAACGTTCACCAGAAACGTTTTCGTAAACCCGTTCGCCGTATCCTCAATCACAATCTCCGCAGAACGATCGTATGCGGAAACCGCCGTCAACCGCGCCACGGAAGCATCACTGGGATCCGGTTCCACCGTCACAACCGTCCCGTGCTGGGACCGCCAGCTATATTGCGGAGAACTCCCGCCAACCAGTGTAACCGCGCTCAACAACATTGTCTCGCCCGGAGTCAGCGTTGCCGAATCGATTCCCAGCGGCTTCTGCCCGGTCGTATTTACATACACCCCGGGAAGCACCGAGGTAAACCCGGTACTCCTGAAACTCCCCTCAATTGTGGACGGATTCTGCGTGTTCTGCAACCGGAGCGCAAGCGTGTGAACATTGTTCCCACGCTTGGGACTCATATAGTTCAGCCAGTAAAAACTCTCCGAAGCCAGCGCAATATTGGACTGGATCTTCCGGAACCGATCGGCCAGATCGCCTACATCGGAAATGTGAAAGAAACCGGCATTGCCCAGTTGCTGGAGCACATCCGGCTCAATCTCATTCCCCAGCCCCACGGTAAACACCTTCTTATTTCCCCGCGCGCCCAGCGCCTGGTTGAACGTACTCGACCCCTGCGTATCGCTCCCATCCGTAAGCACCACCAGAAACCCCTGCTCCACCTTCGACGTCGAATATTTGTCCGTCCACCGGGAAAGCGCTGTCTTGATACTCCCGTACAGATTGGTTGTGGCAAACCCCAGAGAGATCGAATTGATCGCATCCGTCAACAGCGTGGGATCCTCGGTAAAATCCTGCACCAGAACCGGCGCCTCCGAAAACTGGTACACGGCAATCGACTGCTGCGGAGCAATATTTTTTACCAACTCCAGCGCCGCAGCCTTGATCGTACTCAAATTCCCGCCCACACTGGCGCTGTTATCCAGCAGCAGAACCGTCTTCAGATGATAGGGCATTTTATCTCCTTTTGTAATCCGCATCGCGGACTCCGTAGGAGATACCGCCCGGTCATCCTCCAGAACCTCAAAATCCTCCGTCGACAGAGACGCCACACCTCTCCCGTCCGGATCCGTCACCTGGAACATAATGTTGATAAAACTGGGTAGTTGTGTTTCAATAAGATACCCCGTCAAAATCACCTGATCCAGATCCACAACCTCCGCTTGCACCGGCTGCCCAAAAAACCTGGCGAATGTCACAAAATCTCTGAAATCCACCGTGCCATCGCCGTTCAGATCACACGTAGCATTCGAAGTTCCGAAAGCTTGTGCAAACTTTATGAAATCGGGAAAATCCACCTTCATGTTTCCGTTAAAATCACAATCAGCAGGCGTTTGTGCAAAAACGGGAATACAGAGAAAAACGGAGAGTAACACTGCCATAATCACATAAGGCCTCATCCCATATCCTCCCTACGTACATAAAAAAAGGCCTGATCCTGTCCGGATAAGGCGTTCAACTCCATTGGGCTTTAATCTATAGAAATGTGATTGTCCACGGAATTCTCTCCCTTATTAGGAAGACCGGAACAAAAAAATTGTAGTCCAACGACTAATTAAAGCAGGTATATTACGATTAGTATAGCTTATTACTTTGGTGCCGTCAAGAAAAAATACAGACTACATCATCACAATCGGAGAACCTCAAATGAATCGCATGCCCACCCGGTATCTCTGGATAGTTTTCTGCTTTCTGGTTACAGGCCTGCAACCCGCCTTTGCCGAACGAATCCACGGCCCTGCCAATATAAGAGAAACACCATCCGGGAAAATCCTGTTCACCTTAAACGACAGTGTTCTTGTATCGGCCGCACCCATGCGGGACGGGTGGTTTCAGATTGGAATCTTTGTTCGCCTGAAAACGTACGAAAAATTTCCTGAGCCCGAGACTGAAGTCATGAAAGAAATTAAAAAAGGCAGCATATTGTTCGATATGAAAAAAAAAGAAATCGGAATAACAACAGACATCGTCCTGCCCAAAGATATCGGTTTTACCTCTGAACAGGGGAAGCGGGTCCTTGAAGCGCACATCTCGGGGTATACGCACCAGGACAACATCCGGAAGGACTCTATTGTTGAAGAAAACCTGGAACGAATTCTGGACAACAGCAAGCGTCCGGTCCTTCTCTCAACCCTTCGAACACATCTCAAAGCATTTGAATACCACCATTCAACGCTACCCATCGGATTCGAATCCTACATGTGTCACGAGTACTCGCTCGACGATCCTTCCCCAGGCCCCAGGATCATCTTAATCGTCCAGGAACAAAACCTCGTTGCGATCATCTCCAGCAGGTCACTCTTCGTTGAACATATAGGCAGCGCTCCTCCAATCTTAGACAGATACGACCTGATCTACCTGCAAGACATGCCTGCCGAGGATAAAACACAATTGGAGCACTATTATTTAAACCGGTTCCGCTACTCGGACTAAACAACCACGTCGAGCGGCGTCTATATTTACAAAATCACAACACAGAACGGATCTATAGTTGCTCGAAAATTAATTCTGATCCGTTGACTCACAGCGAAGAGTCACCTATGAAATCTCCAATTTTAATCCTTGCAGTCCTATTCCTGTCAGTCGCTCCGATCTCTGCAGAGAACGCTGTTTCATTCACCTCGGACAGCCTTACCTGTACGGCCTCAACCACATCCTATGTCTATGCCCCCGGTGATACCATCCATGTACACTACGACATCACCAACCTGAATCACCCCCAGGTAATTCTTCCATTCTCTTCCTCCAAACACGCCCACGTCGAAGCTCAAACCTCCGGAGAATTAACCTGGCTGGATACCCGCAGATTCCAGTTTGTGACCACCGATGAATCCATCTCCACAGGAGGAACACTCCGCGCTTCCACCCGCATATCTCCCGGTCTATTCGTGGACCAAACCACAGATCCAGACAACCGCACCCCAATGCAGCCCCAAGATGGAGACACACTTACCATTCGAGTTCATTCAGACACAAGAGCGTATGGCATTACACATCCAGACGACGATTTTGAAGCATTCATCCAATTCGCCCGTTACGTCAACTCTCCGGCAGCCGATCTGGGGTTTAATCCGCAATTCGATGCAAACGACGACGGCGTCATCAACTTTTCAGACTACATCCGCTTCACCCGCATAGGATTCGCAACCACCTGGCATACCCTGCCCGCCGAATTCGCCCTCACCCTCCAGATCTACATTCGAAACAAAACCGCCGACCTCAATCGAGACGGATCTGTCACGCAAGAAGATCTCGCTCGCTTCGTACAAACCTTCGGTTCTACAATCCACGATCCGCTCTACGATGCCCGCACGGACCTCAACGGAGATGGCCAGACCGACTATGGCGACTTCAGCCTCTTCCATCTGCTCTACCACAAAGCCCAATAGTCCTCAAAAAAAGGAGGATACGACCATGCGATGCCTACTTATTGCCTGTTATTTTCTGATTATTCCTGGCCTTCTACTTTCGTGCACCAAGAAAGTAGATTCTCCAACCGCCAATGAAAACGTAGCCACACCTGAGCCCGTGAAAGGATGGGCCGGCAAATACAGGGGTACTGGAACGATCATTAGAGAAGACTATACTTCTGGTGAGGCACCAAGGTTAAACATTGAACCCTTCCACACAGTAGACACACTTCGACTGAACTACCCGCTCACCCTTGAAATGGATTCCCTGGCAGTCTTGGTAACGTTTGATGACGACAGTCTTGGCGTTTCCTTTGTCCATGGCCCAGGGCTTCTCCGTACCCTCACAGAAGAAAGGTTCTTACTCACACAGTATTACTCACACAACATAGTCGAAACCTGCGGCTTCATTAAAAACCTGGAAACCAGGAATGTGGAAGGTAGCATACGATATGATTTTCACTCTGAATCAACGGTCTACCACTGGAAGAAAATTATCTCTATTAGAGCAAAAAAAAGCATACCGTAAAAACCCTGATGCAAGATGTCTTCAAAAAAGTGTTGATGTCCGAATTTGTAACCCTATAGAAACTCATGCATAGTTTAATGCCATGAAGATAAGCGTTTCAGACCCCTCCCCCCGGCCCCTCCCCGACACGGAGAGGGGAGAAAAC